>JAITJU010000298.1 GCA_031278735.1 Zoogloeaceae bacterium | reverse complement strand
CCCCGACCGGGTTCCCATTTCAGCCTCGAACGAGGCGCCGTCGCGGGGCGGCAGTATATACCAGAAATCAGGAATCAAGGGATCAGGCGCCGAAAAAAACGCCGCAGCGAAACAACGCGGCAACAACGGCGGCGCCCGCCCGACGCGGAGGCGAACGAAAAGAGCGAAATCAAATCCGCATCGGCATCACCACGTACTTGAAGCGGTCATTGCCGGGCACGGTGATGAGGGCGCTGGAATTGGCGTCGTTGAAGCTCCATTCGATGTCGTCGCCGGAGAGATTGTTGAGCACATCCAGCAGGTAGGTGACGTTGAAGCCGATGTCCAGCGGCGCGCCCGCGTACTGGACTTCGATTTCTTCCTGCGCTTCTTCCTGTTCCGCATTGGCGGCGATGATTTTCAGCAGGTTGGCGTCCAGAATGATGCGCACACCGTGGAATTTGTCGTTGGTCAAAATGGCGGCGCGGCTCATGGCGATATGCAGGAACTGGCGGTTGACCGTCATGCGGTTTTCCAGATGGGCGGGGATCACCCGCTCGTAATCGGGAAACTTGCCGTCAATGAGCTTGGACACCAGCACGGTCGCGCCAAACTCGAAGCGGATCTGATTGCCGCCGACGCTGACCTTCAGAGCGTCGTCGCTGTCGGACAAAAGACGGTTCAGTTCCAGCACCGTCTTCCTCGGCAGAATCATTTCCTGGCGCGTCAGGGCGGCGTCAATCACCATGCTGTTGTAGGCAAGCCGATGACTGTCGGTCGCCACGCAACGCAGTTCCTGGCCGTCAACCATCAGCATCAGGCCGTTCAGATAATAACGCACGTCCTGCGCGGCCATCGCGTACTGGGTTTTGCCGATCAGGGCGCGGAATTCCTTTTGCGTGACGGTAAACGCCTGTTCGCTGCCTTCCGCGATGGTCATGCGCGGAAAATCATCGGCGGGCAGGGTTTGCAGGGAGAAACGACTTTTGCCCGCCCGGAGCAGCAGACGCTTGTCCTCCTTGTCCAGCGTGATTTCGGCGGATTCGGGCAGGGAGCGCAGAATATCCTGCAACTTTTTCGCCGCCAGCGTCACCGCGCCATCACTATCGCCCCCCACGGGACAGTTCTCGGTCGTAATCTGGATTTCAATGTCGGTTGCCAGCAAGGTGAGGCGTTCCCCCTGCTTTTCCAGCAGGACGTTGGAAAGTATGGGCAGGGTGTGGCGCTTCTCCACAATGCCGGAAACCGCTTGCAGCGGGGAGAGCAACGCGTCGCGGGCGCACTTCAGAATGATCATGACGGCAAAATCCTTTCCGGGAATCTCGAAAAATGTCCATGATTCTAGCGCAAATCCCGCTTTCAGCGCCGGAAAAAATCGCAGGCGCGGGGGCGCCGTTCCCCGCAAACGCGCTTGCCCGGACAAGCGCCTCCGGCGCATGGGAAATATGTGGCGCGGCGGCTTTTTCTGGCGCCGCCGACGTAATAGAATAGCGCGCATGAAAGCTTCGCTGAACGCCTTGATCGCTCGCCTGAATGAGTACGAAAAGTTGATGCGGCTGGACAAGCCCATCGGCAGCCTCCTGTTGCTCTGGCCGACGCTGTGGGCCTTGTGGCTTTCGGCGGCGGGGCGTCCCGAGTGGACGCTGGTGTGGGTCTTCATTCTGGGCACGGTGCTGATGCGCTCGGCGGGCTGCGTGCTCAACGATTACGCCGACCGTAATTTCGATCCGCATGTCGAACGCACCCGCGATCGACCGCTGGCGGCGCGGCGGATAAAGCCGGGCGAAGCCTTGTGTCTGGCGGCGGCGCTGGTATTGCTGGCCTTTTTCCTGCTGATCCCCTTTCTCACGGGCATGCTCATGCTGTTGGCGGTGATCGCGCTTCTCCTGGCGGCCACCTACCCTTTCACCAAGCGTTTTTTCGCCATTCCGCAAGCCTGGCTGGGCATTGCCTACGGCTTCGGCGTCCCAATGGCCTACGCGGCGCAGCAGGGGCGCGTGCCGCTGGAAGGCTGGCTGCTGCTGCTTGCCAACATGTTCTGGACCGTGGCTTTCGATACGGAATACGCGATGGTCGATCGCGCCGACGATTTGAAGATCGGCATCAAGACTTCCGCCATCACCTTCGGTCGCTTCGACGTGCTGGCGATCCTGTGCTGTTATGCCATCGCCCTTGTCATGCTGGCCGGTCTGGGCCTGTACGCCGGGTTGGGCGCCGTGTTTCTCGCCTTCGTCGGCGTTGCCTGCGCGCTGGCGCATTATCACTATCGCCTGATTCGCAACCGCCGGGAATCGGAGTGTTTCCGGGCATTCCTGCACAACAACTGGGTAGGCGCGGCCATTTTTGCCGGCATCGCGCTGGACTACCTCGCGCGCGGCATTCTGCCTTTCTGATTGCCGCAAGACATGCCGACAATCTGCCGCGACCTGCGCGACTTCATGGCGCAACTGGAAACGCGAGGCGTATTGAAGCGCGTTGCCGCCGCGATTTCTCCGCGCCTGGAAATGACCGAAATCGCTGATCGTGTGCTGCGCCGGAGCGGTCCCGCGCTCTTTTTTGAAAACGTCCGCGGTCACGATTTGCCGGTGCTGACCAATCTCTTCGGTACGCCGGAGCGCGTGGCGCTGGCGATGGGCGCCAGGGGCGAGGATTGGCGGGGCGCGCTCCGGGAAATCGGGCATACGCTGGCCGCGCTCAAGGAGCCGGAGCCGCCGCGCGGCTTCCGGGATCTGTGGGAGAAATTCCCGCTCTTGAAACAGGCGGCGCACATGGCGCCGAAGCGGACTTCCGCCGCGCCTTGCCAGGAGATCGTCCTGGAAGGCAAGGAGGTCGATCTCGGCTGTCTGCCCCTCCAGCACTGCTGGCCGGAAGATGTCGCGCCGCTCGTCACCTGGGGATTGGCGATAACGCGCGGGCCGTACAAGAAGCGGCAGAATCTGGGCGTTTACCGCCAGCAACTCATCGCCCCCAACAAACTCATCATGCGCTGGCTGGCGCATCGGGGCGGCGCGCTGGATTATCGGGATCACAACCTTGCGCATCCCGGCCAGCCCTTTCCGGTCGCCGTTGCGCTGGGTTGTGACCCGGCAACCCTGCTGGCGGCGGTAACGCCCATTCCGGACACGCTCTCCGAATACCAGTTCGCCGGTCTGCTGCGCGGCGAACGCAGCGAGCTTGCCGTCTGCTTGGGCAGCGACCTGCAAATTCCCGCCCGCGCCGAAATCATCCTCGAGGGCGTGATCCATCCCGGCGAGACCGCGCTCGAAGGGCCTTATGGCGACCATACCGGCTACTACAACGAACAGGCCGAATTTCCCGTATTCACCGTGCAGCGCCTTACTTCGCGCCCAAAGCCGATTTATCTCTCCACCTACACCGGCAAGCCGCCCGACGAACCTGCCGTGCTGGGTCTGGCGCTGAACGAGGTTTTCGTGCCGCTGCTGCAAAAGCAATACCCGGAAATCGTCGATTTTTACCTGCCGCCGGAAGGCTGTTCCTACCGCATGGCCATCGTCAGCATCAACAAGCAATATCCCGGTCACGCCAAGCGGGTGATGTTCGGCATCTGGTCATTCCTGCGCCAATTCATGTATACCAAATTCATTATCGTGGCGGACGCGGACATCGACATCCGCGACTGGAAAGACGTGATCTGGGCGCTCACCACTCGCGTGGACGCGGCGCGCGACGTCACTCTCGTCGACAAC
>JAITJU010000254.1 GCA_031278735.1 Zoogloeaceae bacterium | reverse complement strand
GCGGCGGCGCCGCACATGTCGTATTTCATCTCGTCCATGCCTGCGGCGGGCTTGATGGAAATGCCGCCGCTGTCGAAGGTAATGCCCTTGCCGACCAAGACCAGCGGCCTGCCCTTGTTTCCGGGCGGCCTGTATTCTATATGGATAAAACGCGCTTCCTGGCGTGAGCCGCGGGCGACGGCGAGCAGGGCGTTCATGCCTTCGGCGGCGATATTTTTCGGCGTGAGAATGGTGCAGTCGAGTTTGAGTTCCGCCGCCATGTCGCGGGCGGTTTCGGCCAGATATGTCGGTGTGCAGATGTTGGCGGGCAGATTGCCCAGATCGCGCGCCAACCGGATGCCTTCGGCAATGGCGACGCCCTGGGAAAGCGCGGCCTTGCCCGCGGCCAGTTCGCCTTCATCCGCCGCCAGCGTGAGGTGGCGCAGAGCGCGACGCGGCGGCGTTTTTTTACTTTTGCAGCGATCAAAGCGATAGACCGTTTCTTCCGCCGCCAGTACCGCCTGCCGGATACGCCAGCCCGCGTCCCGCGGCGCGGCGCACGCGGTGAGCGACAAAAACGCGCTGGGGATTCCAGCGGCGTCCAGCGCCTTGACCGCGGCGCGCACGACCTTGCCGAATTCAGCCTCCCGGCACGTCTTCTCCTTGCCCAGCCCCACGAGCAGCACGCGCGCCGTCATGCCCGGAACGTGGTGCAGCATCAGGACGCTGGCAAGACGTCCCTTTATCTCGTCGCGCCGGAGGAGTTCCGTCAGGTAGCCGCCGGAAATCTGATCGATCCGTTTGGCGGGCAGTGTAAGGCGGGCGACGCGCGCCTCGAAAATCCCGGCGACGACACAGGCGTCTTGCTCGTCCGAATAACCGCTTTTTATGCTAAATTCCACGCGCCGTTCCTTTCCGAACCGGTTGTTGGGGCAAGGAGGCGATTATCCCTGCTTCTTTTTACGGAAGTCAAAATTTCAATTGTGTCCTTTGAACCGATCTTGACGCCATGATTTTCGAGCGCGCCGCGCGGCGCGAGTTTACCCACGCGGCGGCGGGCATTTTTGTCGCGCTTTTCGCCATCATCATTTCCACGCAGCTCATTCGCCTCCTGAATGAAGCGGCGAGCGGCAAGCTGGCCGCGGAAGCCGTGGCGACGCTGCTGGGATTTGCCGCCCTGAATTATCTGCCGATACTGCTCTCGCTCACGCTGTTCATGGCGATTCTGTTGCCGCTCTCCCGCGCCTACCGGGATTCGGAGATGGTGGTATGGTTTTCTTCCGGCCTGCCGCTCACCGCCTGGATGCCGCCAATCATCCGCTTTGCGCTGCCTGCCGTGCTGATCGTGGCCGCGCTTTCCATTTTTCTTTCGCCCTGGACGCTGTCGCACAGCGAGGCGTACCGCAACCAGTTGGACGCCAAAAGCGACACGGCGCAAATCGCGCCGGGCGCGTTCCGTGAAGCCAGTTCCGGCAAGCGCATCGTCTTCGTGGAAAAATTATCCGAGGACGCCGAGAGCGTGCGGAACGTCTTCATCGCCATGTTGCAGGAAGGACGTCTGGGCGTCGTCATGGCCGACAGCGGCGCACAGGAAACCCTTGCGAACGGCGACCGTTTTCTGGTATTGAACCGCGGTCAGCGTTACGAAGTGGAGCCGGGGTCGCCGGAGTTTCGCGTCATGGAGTTCGAGCGTCACAGTCTGCGCCTGCGGGAAGCCAGGGCGCGGGAAATCGGCCAGACGCCCAAAACCATGTTCATTCTGGAACTCGACCCCGCCAACCCGCGCGAAGCCGGGGAAATTCTGTGGCGTCTGGGTCTGCCCATTTCCACGCTGCTGCTCTCGCTTCTGGCGGCGCCGCTTTCCTTTGTCAATCCGCGCGCCGGACGCTCGATGAACATGATGTTCGCCATTCTGGTTTTTGTCATCTACAACAACCTCCTGTCCATCAGCCAGGCATGGGTGGCGCGCGGCCTGCTGCCGTTTTCGGCGGCGCTGGCCGCGCCGCATCTGATCATGCTCTTCCTGCTGGCGCTGCTTTTTTACCGGCGGCTTTCCGTCTTCGCCGCCCTGCCCTCGCCCGTCGCGCTGCTGGCGCGCCTTGGCGGAAAATCGGGCGCGTCATGAAAATTCACGAACGCTACCTGGCGCGCGAACTGTGCCTGGCGATACTGCTGGTGCTCACCGCATTGTTGGCGCTCTATGCCTTTTTCGACACCATCGAAAGCCTGAAGGACGTGGGGCGCGGACAATTCGGCGTCCGGCACGCCTTTCTCTATGTCGCGTTGCGCCTGCCCGGACGCGTCTATGAACTGACGCCCATCGCCGTGCTGATAGGCGCGCTCTATGCGTTGAGCAATCTCGCCCGCCATTCGGAAATCACCGTGCTGCGCGTCTCCGGCATGAGCGTCCTCGCGCTGTTGAGGCTGCTTTTCAAGGTGGCGGGCATATTCGCGCTCGTCACCCTGCTGCTGGGCGAGATGCTGGCGCCCTTTTCCGAGCGCGCCGCGCAGGAAATACGGACGAAGGCCATTTACGACGTGGTGGCCAAGGAATTCATTTCCGGCCTGTGGGTCAAGGATGGCCGCGCCTTCGTGAATATCCGCGCCGCCACGCAGGACGCCCGGATGGAAGGAGTGCGGATTTACCAGTTCGACGAGGAAAACCGCCTCAACTACGTGCTGGAAGCAAAAGGCGGCGAGTTTCTGGGCGAGGGGCAATGGCGGCTGACCGGCGTGACGCGCACCGTGCTGGGCGATCTGAAGAACCTGCGTCAGGAAACCCCGTCGGAAAACGCGCGCTCCCGCGTGGAGCATGAAGACGAAATGCACTGGGCATCGGCGCTGTCGCCGGACATCATCTCCGTGCTCATGGTCGCGCCGGAGCGCATGTCGCTCATCGATCTGGTGAGTTATCTGCGCCACCTTTCCAGCAACAACCAGAATACCCAGCGTTACGACATCGCGTTATGGAAAAAAATCTTCTACCCGGCGGCGACGCTGGTCATGATGGCGCTGGCGCTGCCCTTTGCCGCCCATCACGGCCGCATGGGCGGCGTCAGCCTGCAAATCTTCGGCGGCGTCATGATCGGCGTGGTGTTTCACCTGCTGAACACCCTGTTTTCCAGCCTGGGCGTCCTGCGCGACTGGCCGCCCTTCGCCAGCGCCATCGCCCCTTCCGCGCTCTTCCTCCTCGCCGCCGCCGGCATGATCTGGCGGGTCGAGCGACGATGAGTCGAAAGTGGCCGCGAGGAAGATGAAGACGCGGCAGACGCTCATCGACTGCGCCAATTTCGACTGGAGCCGGATCAGCCCCGCCATTTTTGGCGCGATGTTCCAAGGCGTCATGGACAAGGACCGGCGGCGCTGGCGTGTTTTTACGAAAAAATCAGCCGGTTGCATTTTCTCGACCCCGCCTGCGGCTGCGGCAATTTCCTGATTATCACCTACCGCGAACTGCGTCGGCGCGAACTCGAAATCCTGAAGATGCGGCTGGGCGGTCGCCAAAAAGTTCTCGATCCCGAACATCTCGCCCCGATGCTGAAAGTCGGCGTGGAACAGTTTTTCGGCATCGAGCGTGGTTCCGGGTGGTCTGCGGACGGATCGAAATGCGTTATCGCTACTCGCAGGACATCGTCTACGACAATTTCCCGTGACCGGAGGCGACAGAGGCGCAAAAATCGGTAATGAAGAGACCGCGCAAGGCATTTTGGAGGCGCGGGCAAAATTCCCCGGCAGCCTCGCCGATCTGTACGACCCGCGCGCCATGCCGCCGGAACTCCTGAAAGCGCACCGGGACAACGACCGCGCCGTGAGAAAGCTCTACGGCTTCACCGCGCGAAACGCGCCGGACGAGGCTCCCGCGGCATTCTGCGCCGGTTGATCGCGCCGCTCTCCCGCCTGGCGCGCGGGGGCGTCGTTCCATTCGGCGCAGCCGCAAACTTTTCTGTCCTCCGCCATCTGATGTATCCTAGCATCCCTCCTCGCGCCGCCCTTGGCGCGAGTTCATGTTCTTGTCCTTGTTTTCGGAGATTGCCCATGTTTGCGAAAAGTGGAAAACCGCTCTTGTTCATTCTGTTGTCGCTTTGCTCCTTCGGCGCGCTGGCGCATGTGGGACATGAGGATGCGCCGGGATTCGTCGCCGGGTTCCTGCATCCCCTGACCGGAGCAGATCACCTGATGGCCATGCTGGCCGTGGGCGTCTGGAGCGCCATGACCACGCGCCGCATCTGGGTCGCGCCGGTTTCCTTCGCCAGCCTTTTGCTCATCGGCGCGCTGCTGGGTCTGGCGGGACTGCATTTCCCCGCCGTCGAGCCGATGATCGCCGCCTCGCTTCTCGTTCTTGGTCTGCTGCTCGCCAGCCAGGCGCGTTTGCCGCTCACGGCGGGCGCGGCGCTGACCGGCGCGTTCGCCATTTTTCACGGCGCGGCGCACGGCGCGGAACTGGGCGGCCCCAGCCCCCTGGCCGCCATCGTCGGCATGGTGCTGGGAACGGCGCTGATTCACATCGTCGGCCTGTTGCTGGGACGCCTGCTGCTGGCGCGCCACGTGCTCTGGGCGCGACTGGCGGGCGGCTGCATCACGATTTTTGGCGCGGGACTGCTGACCGGCATTCTCTGACCCCTCGCTTCGCACGATACTCCCCGCGCCGTCCGATGAACCGGAACACTCACATCTGTCTGGTTGGTCTCATGGGATCGGGGAAAACGACCATAGGCCGCCAAATCGCCAAACGAATGGGGCGCGACTGCGTGGATTCCGACCACGAAATCGTCGCGCGCACCGGCGTGGATATTCCCACCATTTTTGAAATCGAGGGCGAGGCCGGTTTCCGCCGCCGAGAGGCGCGGATTCTCGCGGAAATCATCCAGCGGAACGGTTCGCCCATCGTTCTGGCGACGGGCGGCGGCGCGGTGCTGGCGGAGGAAAATCGCCGCCTCCTGCGCGCGAACGGCTGGGTGGTTTACCTGGACGTTTCGCCCCGCTTCCTTTGGGCGCGCACCCGGCAGGATCACAATCGACCGCTGCTGCAAGTAGAAAATCCGCTGGCCTGCCTGGAGGCGCTGTACGCGGCGCGCGACACCCTGTACCGGGAAAGCGCGCATTTCGTCATCAAGGGCGGCGCAACGACGGCGCCCGCGCTGGCGCAAACCCTTTTGAAAGAGTTCAACCAACGATGCCGTCAGTCGACGTAGCCCTGGGCGAACGCGCCTATTCCATTCATATCGGGCATGGCCTGCTCGCCGACCCGGCGTGTTTTCCCGCCTGCCTTTCGGGACAGACCGTCGCGGTAGTCAGCAATGAAACCGTCGCGCCCCTATACCTGCAAACGGTGCAAAAAAGCCTGCTGGCCGCGGGCGCGAGGCCGTTTGCGGTCATCCTGCCCGATGGCGAAACCCATAAAAACTGGCAAAACCTGAACCGGATTTTCGATGCCCTGCTGGAAAAGCATTGCGAGCGCGACGGCGTCCTGATCGCGCTGGGCGGCGGCGTAATCGGCGACATGAGCGGTTTCGCCGCCGCCTGTTATCAG
>JAITJU010000208.1 GCA_031278735.1 Zoogloeaceae bacterium | reverse complement strand
AGCGCGCCGACATCTACCAACACGCCGATCTGACCGGCGATTCCCTGAAACTCGCGCGTCTCGCCGCCCAGACGGAAGCGCCGCACATCATTTTCTGCGGCGTGCATTTCATGGCCGAGGTCGCCGATATGCTCTCCCGCCCGGAACAGACGGCACTCCTGCCCGATCTGGCGGCAGGCTGCTCGATGGCGGACATGGCGAATCTCGCCCGCGTGGAACGCTGCTGGCGCGAACTGGGCGAGACGCTCGACGCGGCGGCGGAATTCACGCCCGTCACCTACATCAATTCCGCCGCCGACCTGAAAGCCTTTTGCGGTCAACATGGCGGCATCGTCTGTACTTCCGGCAACGCGGAACGCATCGTGAACTGGGCGTTTGCCCAGCGCCCGAAAATCCTCTTTTTCCCCGATCAGCATCTGGGACGCTGGACAGGACACAAACTGGGCATCCCGCTGGCGGCCATGCAGGTCTGGGACCCGGAGCTGCCGTTGGGCGGCCTGACGCCGGAAGCCATTGGAGCGGCAAGAATCCTGCTCTGGAAAGGCCATTGCGCCGTGCATCAAATGTTCCAGAAGCGCCAGATCGACGCCTTTCGCGCCCAATATCCCGATGGTCTGGTCATCGCGCACCCGGAATGCAATTTTGCCGTCTGCGCCGCCGCCGATCATGTCGGCTCCACCGAAGCCATCGTCCAGACCATCAAGGCGGCGCCCGCGAACACGCGCTGGCTGGTCGGCACGGAACTGAACCTGGTCGAGCGCCTGGCGAAAGAAGTCGCGCCGCAAGGAAAAGACGTGCGCTTCATGTCCGACCTCGTTTGCATGTGCTCGACCATGCAGCGCATCGATCCGCAGCACCTTGCCTGGACGCTGGAAAACCTCGCCGACGGCAATGCCGTCAACCCCATCGTCGTGCCGACGCACGTGGCCGATCTCGCCCGCGTCGCCCTCGAGCGCATGTTGCGGGTTTCCTGACCGCCATGCTGCCTGACTTTGTAAGCCCCCAGGCCGATCTCGCGCCGTACAACACGCTGGCGCTGCCCGCGCGCGCCGGGTTCCTTGCCCGCATCCACAGCGTCGAGCAACTGGCGACGCTCATGCGCCATCCCGAATTCGCCGGGCGCCCGCGCTTCGTGCTTGGCGGCGGCTCCAATCTGATCCTCGCGGGCGATTTTCCCGGCTTCGTGCTCAACATGCGCATTCCGGGCAAGCGTTGGCTCGGCGAAGACGCCGATTGCGTTTATCTCGCCGCCGCCGCCGGAGAAAGCTGGTCGGATTTTGTGGACTGGACGCTGGCTTCCGGCTGGCCGGGACTGGAAAATCTCGTCGGCATCCCCGGCACGGCGGGCGCCGCGCCCATCCAGAATATCGGCGCCTACGGCGCGGAAATCAGCGAATTCCTGCACCGGATCGTCGCGCTGGACATGGCGCGGGACGGCAAAACGCGCGCCTTCACCGCCCGCGACTGCGCTTTTGACTACCGCGACAGCATCTTCAAGCGCGAAGGCTGGCATCTTTCCGGGCGCTACGTCATCACGGAAGTCGTCTTCCGCCTGCCAAAAGCCTGGCGCGCTCGCGCCGCCTACGGCGAAATCGGCGCGGAACTGGCGCGGCGCGGCATCCAGAACCCCGCGCCCGCGGAATTGGCGCAAATCGTCACCGCCCTGCGCGCGCAAAAACTCCCCGACCCGCGCGCGCTTCCCAACGCGGGCAGCTTCTTCCAGAACCCGAAAGTTCCCGCCAGATTCGCCGCCGCCCTGCAAAGCGCCCACCCCAGCCTTCCCTGCTATCCGCAACCGGACGGCAGCGTCAAGCTCGCCGCCGCCTGGCTCATCGAGCAGACGGGCTGGAAAGGCCGCAATCTGGGAGCCGTCGGCATGCACGAGCAACAGGCGCTGGTGCTGGTCAATCGCGGCGGCGCCAGCTACCACGACGTGCTGAATCTCTCCCGCGCCGTGCGCGAAGCCGTATTTGCCCGCTTCGGCGTCTCCCTCATCCCCGAGCCCGTCACCCTCGCCGCGCCCTCGCGCGCGGTCGTCGCGCCAGAAAAGTAAGCGGGCGCGTCCTCGCCCCTCTGCATTCTTCCGCTCTCCCTGTAAAGGCAAGGCAGGCCAAAAAGCCCTCTTCATGGACGCCGCGCCGACCCGGTCAAGGCGCGGCCTGGCAGAGCCGGGGCCGGGGACAGACGGATCGTCCCATGTCGATCCGTCTGTTGTGATACGCTTGGAAAAACCTCGCTGGCGTTGCGGATTTTTTTCGCCGCGCGTCCGGCGCGAAAAAAATCGGAATGACCGTTCCCATTGTCTTTCATTCTTTTGCGTCTCGATGCTGTTCGTTCCCAATGTCGCCACCTTGCCCGGACGGATACTGGCCCGGACGGGACTGTTGTTGCTGGCGATCGTGCTGCTGGGCGGCGGTCTGGCCGCGTTCTGGCGACTGGCGTTTTCCCCGCTGACCGACGCCTGGCGCAGCCGCGACTGGATACGGGTGACGGCGAAAATCGAGACCCTTTCGCTCGCGCGGGACGCGCGCGGCGTCCATTTGCGAATCCGCTACGCCTACCGGGTGAAGGGCGCGCTTTACCGCGCCAGCCGGTACGGCCTGCATGCCGACATGGACAGCGCCGAAGCCGCGCGCGCCGCCTACACGGAACTCCTTTATCGCGACAAGGCCTGGGTCTGGGTGAATCCTGACGCGCCGGAAGAGGCGCTGATGAATCGGGACATACACTGGCCTGTTGTCGCTTTCGCGCTGCCTGCCGTCGCGGTCGCCGCGCTGGGCGTCCTGTTGCTTTGGGCGGCCGGCTGCGCTCTTCGACAGCGAGTCCGGGAGTCCCGGCGCGAAACAACGGCTTTGGCGCGTTATCCTTGGCGCGTCATGCGTTTTCTGTACCGTGTTTTCCTTTATCTGTTCCTGCCGTGGCTCGTGTTGCGCCTTTTGTGGCGCGGTCGACGGCAAGTCGGCTATCGGCGGCACTGGCGGGAGCGTTTTGGCTTTTATGGCCAGTGCGCGGCATCGCCGCTCCTCTGGATACACGCGGTGTCGCTGGGCGAGACGAACGCCGCCGCGCCGCTGATGGAGGCGTTGTTGGCGGCGTATCCGCGGCACACCCTGTTGCTGACTTCCACGACGCCCGCCGGACGCGCCGCCGGCATGGCGCTGTATGGCGGCGAGGCGCGGATCATGCTGGCCTGTTTGCCCTGGGATACGCCGGACGCCGTGCGGCGCTTTTTCCGGCATTTTCGCCCCGTCCTCGGCGTGTTGCTGGAAACGGAAATCTGGCCCAACCTGCTGTTTGCCGCAAAGCGGCACGATGTGCCCGTGCTGCTGGTCAATGCCCGCATGTCGAGGCGTTCGGCGCGCGGTTACGCGCGTATCGCGGCGTTGGCGCGCCCGGTTTTTGCCTGTCTGTCCGCAGTGGCGGCGCAGGAGCGCGCGGACGCGCGGCGGCTGGCTTTTCTGGGCGCGGCGCGGATTTCGCTGTGCGGCAACCTGAAATTCGACGCGCGGCCTGCACCGGAACTCCTGGCGCGAGGAAAAGCCTGGCGAGCGGAAATCATGGGCGCGCAATTTCGTCCAATCTGGCTTGCGGCCAGCACCCGCGAGGGAGAGGAAACGCTGTTGCTTGACGTCATGCGGCAGCTTTCAGCGCGCTGGCCGCCGGATGCGCCGCCGCCGCTGATGGTGCTGACGCCGCGCCATCCGCAGCGTTTTTCCGATGTGGCGGCGCTGATCAAGGCGCGCGGCTTCACGCTCGCGCGGCGCAGCGAACGCTTGCCGACGCCGGAAACACAAGTCTGGCTGGGCGACAGCATGGGCGAGATGGCGGCCTATTATGCGCTGGCGGACGCCGCCTTCATCGGCGGCAGCCTCCTGCCCCTTGGCGGCCAGAATCTCATCGAGGCGGCAGCCTGCGCTTGCCCGACGATTCTTGGCCCGCACACGTTCAATTTTGCCCGCGCCAGTCTCGATGCCGTGCGCGCGGGCGCGGCGTTACGGGCAAACGACGCCGGGGCGCTGACGGACGCGCTGACGACGCTGCTTGCCCAGCCGGAACGGCGGGCGATCATGCGCGCCGCCGCGCTGACCTTCGCCGCCGACCGTCAGGGCGCGACAGCGCGCATAATGGCGCTTCTCCGGGATCAGGTTCCGCCGCCCGCCGCGGATTCCCGCGACTGAAGCAGGGCATTGACGCCAATGAGGTCGCTTTCGTCAAGCGCGCCGATGGCGGCTTTCAGACGCAGACGGGCAAGCAGGGTGTCGTGGTAGGCGCGGGCAAGGTCGCGGCGGGTGGTGAATACTTGCTGTTCGGCGTTCAAAACGTCGATGTTGATGCGCACGCCCACCTCATACCCCGTCTTGTTGTGTTCCAGCGAAGTGAGCGACGAAGCCAGCGCGGCTTCCAGCGCCCGGATTTGCGCCAGGCCATTGACCACGCCGAGAAAATTCTGGCGCGCTGAAAGCGCGGCGTTGCGGCGCGCGGCTTCCAGCAGGGAAAGAGCGGCCTGGTGGTTGGCGGCCGCTTCCCGCGCTTTCGAGGAAATGCCGCCGCCCGAAAACAACGGCAGGTTGAGCTGCAGACCGACGCTGTTCGCCTCCGTTCTCGGTCGGGAGAGGCCGCTGCCGTCCTGGGTTCGGCTCCTGCCGCCGCTGGCGACCAAATCTAGCGTGGGATAGCGTCCGGCCTTTGCTCTGGCGATCTCCTTTTCCGCAATATCCGCGTTGTGCGCGGCAACCTGCACGCCAAGATTGTGCGCCTGCGCAGCCTCGACCCAGACCGACATCTGGGCGGGCTGCGGCGGCGTGATGGCTTTTTGCGCATCCAGACGCGCCAGCAGTTCCGGCGCGTCGCCAATCATCACGCGCAGGGCTTCGCGCTGAATTTCCAGTTCGTTTTCGCTGGCGATTTCCTGCGCCTCGGCAAGATCGTGGCGCGACTCGGCTTCCACCGCATCCACGATGGTTGCCGCGCCCACCTCGAAATTCTGGCGCGCCTGCTCCAGTTGCTGCGCAATGGCGAGCTTTTGCGCGCGCGCCGCCTCCAGATTGGCGAGCGCGTTCAGGACATCGAAATAGGCGCTGGAGACGCGCAGACTGAGCTGCTGTCCGGCCTCGACAAAACGCGCCTCGGCAAGCGCCGCCGCTGTCTTGCCCTGCGCGTAGGCCATCAGATTCTGCCAGCGAAACACCGGCTGCGTCAGGGTCAGGGTATGCTGATGGCTGTTGTAGCCGCGATCAACGCGGTTGGCGCCGTTATCGATTTCCCGCGCGTTCCATGCGCTTTCGCCGGAAAGCGTCAGACTGGGCAGCAGTCCGGCGCGCGCCTGCGGCATCTGCTCGCGCTCGGCATCCCGCGTGGCGCGGGCGGCGGCGAATTCCGCGTCGTGCGCCCGCGCCAGACGATACGCTTCCAGCAGGTCCATCGCCGCCGCGGAAGGCGGCAGCGCGAACAGGAAAAGGAGGAGACCGGGGCACAAAACGCGCATGATTGTCGAAAGCGGGGACGCCGCATTCAAAACGAAAACGCCGGGGCGGGCGAAAAATTTTCCAGATGCGGCAGGCACGTCTCGAACAGGATTTCGGTGTGACGCTCCCGCCCGGCAAAGGCGCGCACGAGTTCCGCGCGCAGCAAGGGCGGATGCCCGACAATGGCGGCCAGACGCCCGCCCGCCCGCAGTTGCCGCAATATCTCCGGCGGAATTTCCGGCACGCCGCCGGAAATCACGATGACATCGTAAGGCGCGCGATCAACGAATCCGGCGCTGCCATCGGCAATTTCCACCGTCGCGTTCTTCACGTCGGCGCGACGCAGATTGTCGCGCGCCCGCCGGGCGAGATCGGCGT
>JAITJU010000048.1 GCA_031278735.1 Zoogloeaceae bacterium | reverse complement strand
GAAATCGAGGCGCGGCAGGAGGCCATCCTGAGCCTCGCCCGCAAGCATCGCGTGGAAGTCATGGCGCTGCCGGAGACGCTGGCGCGTCTTCGGCAGCGTTTCGCCGAACTGGAGCGCGTCGCCGACGTGGATGCCCTTCGCGCCGAAACGCGGGCGACGCGCGAGACCTATCAGGCGCTGGCGGCGCGGCTTACCGCCGGGCGGGCGCGAACCGCCGCCGCGTTGGGGGCGGCGGTCAGCAAGGAAATGCGGCAACTGGCGCTGGCTTCCGGGCGTTTTTCGGTTGCCTTGCTGCCATTGCGCGATGGCGCGCAAGGTTCGGCAACTGGCGCGGAACAGGTGGAATTTCGCGTGTCCGGCCTGGCGGACGAAGAAGCGCGTCCCTTGTCCAGAGTGGCTTCCGGCGGCGAACTTTCTCGCATCAGCCTGGCCTTGCAGGTCGTCGCCTCGCAAACGGCGTCGGCGCCGACGCTGATTTTCGATGAAGTCGATGTCGGCATCGGCGGCGGCGTCGCGGAAATCGTCGGGCGCTTGCTGCATCAACTGGGCAAGACGCGGCAGGTGCTCTGCGTTACCCATCTGCCGCAGGTCGCCGCCCGCGCCGACTGGCACTGGCAGGTAAGCAAATCAGCCCGCGACGGCGTAATCGAAAGCCGCATCGCCCCGCTGAACGCCGCGGATCGCGTGGAGGAAATCGCCCGTATGCTGGGCGGTGTGGAAATCACGGCCACCACGCGGCAACATGCGCGTGAAATGTTACAAACCCTTTGAATACGCCAGAATTTTCCTAAAATTAAAGACCGTCCTGTAACGATGGAGCCGCCGCGTCATGTTTTCCGCGCCGATTGCCTTTCCGCCGCCTTCTTATGTCCTCCTCGCGCCCCCTTTTGCGCCGGGCGGCGGGCAGGCGTCCGCGTCAGCGGGCGAAAGCGCGGCGGCGCGGCAGGGCGTTGGGCGCGGCGATGCCGCCGCGAGCCGGAAGACGTCGCCGGAACTGCCCGGACAGGTTGACGCGCCGGAACGCGCGGAAAAAACGCGGACGGAAAAGGAGAAGGAAAGCGAAGGCGCGCGCGCGCCGGGCGAAGCCGGAAAAGCCAACGGCGAGGCGCTCAGCGCAGAAGAGCGGCGCGAGGTCGCCGAACTCGCCGCCACGGACAACAAGGTGCGTCAGCATGAAATGGCGCATATCGCGGCGGGCGGCGAACTGGTCACTTCCGGCGCGCGCTATGAATATCAGCAGGGGCCGGACGGCAAACGCTACGCGGTGGCGGGAGAGGTCGGCATCGACACTTCCGAAGGCCGAACGCCGGAAGAAACCGTCATCCGCGCCCGCCGCATCCGCGCCGCCGCGCTGGCGCCTGCCGACCCTTCGCCGCAAGATCGCAGCGTCGCCGCCGCCGCCACGCAGATGGAAATCCACGCGCAACAGGAAATTGCCCTGAACCGGCGGAAGGAACAGCAAGGCGTCGGGACGGAAAACGTCAACGCCTCCAGTTCTCGCGCCCAGACCGCCCAGGCCGCGACTTCCGCCTATCAGGGCATGTCCGCCATCGACGGCGGACAAAAAAACCGTTTTTCCGCTTATGCCTGACGCGTCGCGGCCAATCACAGCGGCGCGAACAGGGCGGCGAGGTCTTCGGGGCCGAAACGGGTTGCCTGCGCCTGTCCTTCGGAAAGGATGCTGGCGGCCAGGCTAGATTTTTTTTCCTGCAGGGCGAGGATTTTTTCTTCGATGCTGCCCGCGACAATGAGTTTGTACACGAACACCGGCCTATCCTGTCCCAAACGGTGCGCGCGATCCGCGGCCTGATTTTCCACGGCCGGATTCCACCAGGGGTCATAGTGGATGATGGTGTCCGCCGCCGTCAGATTGAGTCCCAAGCCGCCCGCTTTCAGGCTGATGAGAAAGATCGGCGCGGCCTTGGCCTGAAACGCCTGAATCGGCGTCTCCCTGTCCCTGGTTTCGCCGGTGAGACGCAGGTAACGCAAACGGGCGTCGTCCAGCTCGCTCTGGATGAGATCGAGCATGGCGGTGAATTGCGAAAACAACAGGATGCGCCGCCCTTCCGCCACCATTTCCGGCAGCATGTCCATGAGCAGATCGAGCTTGGCGCTTTCCCGGATTTTGCGCGTGGCGGCGGATTTGACCAGACGCGGGTCACAGCAGACCTGCCGCAGTTTCAGAAGCGCGTCGAGAATGACCATCTGGCTTTGCGGCAACCCATGCCGGGCGATTTCCGCGCGCACGCGCTCATCCATGGCGGCGCGCACGGCGGCGTACAGGTCGCGCTGGCCGCCAACGAGTTCCACGCTGCGGACGATGGTGGTCTTGGGCGGCAACTCGGTTGCCACCTCGTCTTTCTTCCGGCGCAGGATGAAGGGACGGATGCGCCGCGCCAGCAGATCGCGGCGCAGCGTGTCGCCATGTTTTTCGATGGGATTGCGCCATGCGCGGGTAAAACTTTTCAGATCGCCCAGAAATCCCGGCAGGAGAAAATCGAATTGCGTCCACAGTTCGCCCAGATGGTTTTCCAGCGGCGTACCCGTGAGGCAGAGACGGTGCGCGGCGCTGATGCGGCGGATTTCTTTCGCCCCCTTGCTGCGCGCGTTCTTGATGACCTGCGCTTCGTCCAGTATCAGCATGTAATAACGGTGGGCGCGCAGTTTCTCGCCGTCCCGCCAGAGCAACGGGTAGGTGGTGAGAACAACATCATAATCCGGGATGTGCGCAAAGGAAGTCTGGCGGCCTTGTCCGTGCAGGCTCAGGACGCGCAGATCGGGCGCGTAGCGGGCGGCCTCGTTTTTCCAGTTGAAAATGAGCGAGGTGGGCAGCACGACCAGCGCGGGCTGAATCAGGCGTCCGGCTTCCTTCTCGCAGAGCAGGTGCGCCAGCGTCTGCGCCGTCTTGCCCAGACCCATGTCATCGGCAAGGATGCCCGACAGCCCGTGTTGGCGCAGGTATTGCAGCCAGGCCAGACCCAGGCGCTGATAATCGCGCAGTTCCAGGCGCAGACCCCTGGGCGGGCCGATTGGCCGCACGCCTTGCGCATTGCGCAGACGCGCCGCCATCTGGCGCACGGATTCCGGCCCGTGAAACTGCCAGCGGCACGGATCATGCAGAAAATCGAGACGTTCGGCGTCAAGGCGGGAAAGGCGCAGCGGCCCGTAACGATGCCCTTCGAACAGATCGATCAACAGGCGAATCAGGGGCTTGATGCGCCTGGCCGGGACGCGCAGGCAGCGATTGTGCGCGGCGAAGAGCGGAATTTCCTCGTCATCGGCAATGTCGGCCAGCGACAGGGCGTCCAGCCAGCGTGCCTCGCGGCGCAGCAGATCGGCAAGCAGCGCGGCGAGCGGCAGACGCTCGCCTGCCGCCAGCACGCGCATGTCCAGATCGAGTTCGCCGCTGCCGGTCTCCCGGACGTGGGCTTCCCAGCCCTCGATTGCGAGCGTTTCCGGATCGTGTTCGCCAATTCCGGCGGCGTCGGCTTTCGGCGGCTCTTCCCGGCGAGCGGCGGCGCTTTTGTTTTCCACCGCCTGACTCAGACCCCGAAGATCATTGATCCACGACAAAACGCCGGGCGAAGGTTCTGGCGCGGCGGCTACCATGGCATTCTGAATAGCAGCAGCGCCAGCAGCAGCGCCAGCAGCGTCAGCAAGCGGTTTTGCCGACGCAGGGCGGCGTTGACGCGGCGCATTTCCCTGGGCAATTCCTTGTCCGGCATGGCGGTCGCGGGTTGCAGGGCGTGTTCCAGAAGTCGCGGCAGTTGCGGCAATCGCTGCGCCCATCGCGGCGCTTCCCGGCGCGCGTTGCGGAGAAAGCCGCGCCAGCCCACCTGTTCGTTCATCCAGCGTTCGAGAAAGGGCTTCGCGGTTTTCCACAAATCCAGATCGGGATCGAGCTGCCGTCCCAGTCCCTCGATATTCAGCAGGGTTTTTTGCAGCATGATGAGCTGCGGCTGGATTTCCACGTTGAAGCGGCGGCTCGTCTGAAAAAGGCGCAGCAGCACCTTGCCGAAGGAAATGTCCTTCAATGGCCGATCAAAGACAGGCTCGCAGACGGCGCGAATGGCGGATTCAAATTCGTCGATGCGCGTATTTTGCGGCGCCCAGCCCGACTCCACGTGCACTTCGGCCACCCGTTTGTAATCGCGCTGGAAAAAGGCGAGAAAATTCTGCGCCAGAT
Source organism: Zoogloeaceae bacterium (assembly GCA_031278735.1). Classification (GTDB taxonomy): domain Bacteria; phylum Pseudomonadota; class Gammaproteobacteria; order Burkholderiales; family Rhodocyclaceae; genus Azovibrio. The sequence goes on along the minus strand of JAITJU010000048.1, from coordinate 4,348 downwards.
AATTCTTGTCGGTATCCGTGAGCGTGCCGACAATGCCGAAGTCCAGCGCGATGTAACGCCCGTCGTCCTGCACGAAAATGTTGCCCGGATGCATGTCGGCGTGAAAAAACCCGTCGCGGAACACCTGGGTGAAGAAAATCTCCACGCCCATCGCGGACAGCCGCCGCAAATCTATGCCCTGCGCGCGCAGGGCGTCCGTCCGGGAAATGGGCGTTCCCTGCATTCGCTGCATCACCATGACGGTCGGTGTGCACCAATCCCAGAAAACTTCCGGCACGACGAGCAGATCGGAATCGAGAAAATTGCGCCGCAACTGCGAACAATTGGCGGCTTCGCGCATCAAATCCAGCTCGTCGCGCAAATACTTGGCGAATTCCGCCACCACTTCGCGCGGCTTCAAGCGCCTGCCGTCCGCCCAGACCTTTTCCAGGAGCCAGGCGGCAATGTCCATCAGCGCCAGATCATGCTCGATGACGCCGCGCATGTCCGGGCGCAGAATCTTCACCGCCACTTCGCGCCCGTCCGGGAGGGTCGCGAAATGCACTTGCGCGATGGAAGCCGAGGCGACGCAGGTTGAATCGAAAGTGCCAAAAACCTCCCGCGCCGGACGCCCATACGCCCGCTCGATGGTCAACAGGGCGATTTCCGGCGCAAATGGCGGCACCTGGTCCTGCAGGCGCGCCAGCTCGTCGGCGATGTCCGGCGGCAGCAAATCACGACGGGTGGAAAGCATCTGCCCGAATTTGACGAAAATCGGCCCCAGCCGCTCCAGCGCCAGACGCAGGCGCTCCGCCCTTGGCCGCGTCAAATCCCGCCAGAACAACATCCGCCGCCCCCAGCGCGCCAAGCCATGCGCCGCCGCCATCTCCAGCACCATGTCGTCCAGCCCGTGTCGGGCGGCGACGAAGAGAATCTTGAGCAAACGGAAAAAACGCATCATGTCGAGCGAACGCCGGGGCGAGCGGAAAAAACCGAAAGTATAAATGACAGACGCGGCGGAACGTTACCTGGATCATGCCGCGCGGCGCTGAAAATCCGGGAAGGTCTTCGCCTTGCGTCCTATTTTTGGAAACGCTGGCGCACTTCCCGTATCCGGTCGTGGTCGAGTTCCGCGATGACGAGGCCGCAACCCTTGCCCTTGCGGTCGAGGATTTCGCCCCAGGGATCGAGGATCAGGCTGTTGCCGTGGGTGCGCCTGCCGTCGGCGTGTTGTCCGCCTTGCGCGGGCGCGAGCAGGTAGCACTGGTTCTCGATGGCGCGGGCGCGCAGAAGAATTTCCCAGTGGGCGCGTCCGGTGCGCTCCGTGAAGGCGGCGGGCGCCAGAAGCAAATCCGGCGTTCCCATCGCCCGGTAGAGTTCGGGAAAGCGCAGGTCATAGCAGATGGACAGACCAACGCGGCCAAATGGCGTTTCCAGCGCGACCGGTCGGCCGCCGGGCAGGACGCTGGCGGCTTCGTCGTATTGTTCGCGGCCATTGTTGAAGGCGAACAGGTGCATCTTGTCGTAACGGGCGCGGCATTTGCCCGCTGGATCGAAGACGAGGGCGCTGTTGTAAATGCGCCCCGGCGCTTCCGATCGCAAGGGAATGGATCCCGCGCACAGCCAGAAGCGATGCCGCAACGCGGTCTCCTGCAGCCACGCCTGAATGGGGCCTGCGCCGAAGGATTCGCTGACGGCAAGGCGCGCGGCGTCATCAACGCCCATGATGGGGAAGAATTCCGGCAGGGCGACAAGCTGCGCGCCCGCGTCCGCCGCCTGCGCCAGCAGACGGGAGGCCGTCGCCAGATTTTCCGCCACGTCCGCGCCGGATGCCATCTGCACACCCGCCAGCAGCGCGTTCCGGGGCGCGCTCACGGCCTTTCCTCCTCCGGCGCGTCGGCCGTTGCCGGGACATGCGCGCCGACATGCTCTGCGGCGGGCTTTTCCGCTTCCTTGTCGTGGAGATCGGGCAATACGGAGAGGCGTTCGATCTTGGGGTCGTGCCAGGAACCCGTGACCTCGTATTGCAGGCTGAAAACCTTGTTCAGGGGATTTTGCAAAAAACGCTGCGCCAAAAGCGCGGCGGCGCCCACCAGCGGATTGATGGCGACCGCGGCGCCCACCGCGGCCACGCCGCCCAGTTCGGGCTGCATGGTGAGATGCAGTTCCTGGGTTTCGTCTTTCATGTTGACCCGGCCATTCATCAGCACCCGACCGGAAGGACTGTTGATTTGCAGATCGCCGTCCGTGGCAAGCACTCCGTCATTGACGTGCATTTTGGCGGTGATGCTGTCATAGGCAAAGCCGTTGCTGAAAATATCGCGGAAATCGAGGGAGAGCCTGCGGGTAAAGGATTGCAGGGAAAGCAACCCCAGGAGTTTGCCCACGCCGGGTTCAATGCGGGAAAACTGCCCGCGCTGGGCGGAAAGCGCCAGATTGCCGTCCAGCGTCACCGGGTCGAGATTCAGGGGAGAACCCGCCCAGTTCAGATTGCCTTCCAGCCGCGCCGTGCCGCCCTGAATCGCGCCAGGATAACCCAGCCGCGCCAGCAGCTTGCCGCTGTCTCCGCTTTCCAGCCGGAAAACCAGATTGCTCGCGCCAAATCGCCGTTCGTCCGCGGATTGACGCAGACGCCACAGGCCGCTGCCAGTCAGACGCCCTTCCGGGTTTTCGATGACGATCTGCTTCAATTGCCACTGCCTGCCCGCGTTTTCCGCCTGCAATTCCAGGCGTCCGAAGCGGTATTTGCCGTAAGTGAAATCATCGACGCGAATGTCCATGCCGGGCAGGCTTTCGAGGAGTTCGGGGGGAATGCTGCCGGTCGCGTCGCTTTCCGTCGCGGCGGTCTCCGCGCCGCCCAGACGCATCCGGCGCAAATCCGCGCTAATCTTGCCGCCGCGATTCGTCTCCCGGTCGTCATCCCAGGAAATGTCGCCCGCCAGTTCATCCGCCGCCACCATGACGCGCATTTGCTTGCCTTCGGGACGCAGGCGCAGGCGGGCGTTGTTCAGCGTATAGCCAAAAGCGATGATTTTTTGCGCTTCGAGCGCGATTTGATCGGGCGCGGGCAGGTCGACTGCTTCCTGTTCTGTCTTTGCCGCGCCAACGGCGTCATCGAGGAGCAGACGCCGCCAAGCGTCCAGATCCAGGCGCGTTTGCCGCACATGAAGGCGTAAGCCGCTTTCCGGCAGGCGCGGCGCTTGCCCAACGGCGATGACGCCGCGATCCAGTTCGCCGGAAGCGCGTCGCAACAGGAGCGCCTCGGCCAATGTCCGGGCGCCGTCGCCCAGCGTGATCCGCACCTGTTCGCGCCCGCCCGCGCCCCGATTGCCCCGTATCTGCAAGGAGCGGGATTCCTCGGCGTTCTTGCCAAAAGGAAAGGGCAGCGCGGCGGTCAATCCTTCCAGCGTGGAAGTCACGAGAAATTCCGATGCCCTGGGCGCGATGAGAACGTCCGTCTGCCAGTGAAGGCTGCCGGCGAACGTCGTCCGCATCGGGCTTTTGAGATAGCGCGTCAATTCCCGCGCCAGCGCGCCGCCCCTGGCCTGGATGCGCATCGCATTCTTTGGCCGCTCCGCCTGCGCTTCCGGCGCAATCGTCACATGAAAGGGCGCGCCGAGAAACATACCCTTGAGTTCATCGGCGCGCGCCGTCTGTTCGGAAAATTCCAGCACGCCCTGCACGTTCTGCGCGGGCGGCAGGCTTCGCAGGAAGCGCACCTGATTGTCGAGAAAGTGATAACGTCCCTCGGTCGTCGCCGCCGCCATGTCGGCAAGCGGCAAATCCAGCTTGAGTTCCAGTCTTCCCGCGCCGCTGGCGCTCATATCGCTCGTGGCGTGATTGATGAAGCCCGCCACCGGGCTTTGCTCGATGAAGCGCAGGAATTCCGCCGTCGGGCCGCTGACCTCGCCCGCCACCAGAAGATGCGGCGTTTTGACGGCAAACAGCGGAATCTCGATCTGCGCCTTCTCCAAACGCGCGCCCAACAAACGCGCCTTCGACGCCTGAATTTTCATGCCCGCGCCAAATTCCAGATCGCCTTGCATATCCTCGATTTCCGGCCAGCCCTTGCTGTAATGGAGACGCACACCCTCCGCCTGAACGCGCACACTGAATTCGCCCGCCTCGTCATTGGGCGGCGCAAAAGGGAACTTTCGCAAATTACCGCGCAACCGCATGTCGCCCTTGCCCGTTCCCGCCAGCAGCGCGTCGCGCAACCACTGAACGACGTTCGGGCGCACGGCGCGCGGCATGTAGCGCCAGATTTCCGTCGCCTGGGCTTGCGTAAACTCGCCCTGCATGTCGATTTCCCCCGCGCCTTCCGCCAGAAGCTGATAACTGCCGCGCGCTTTCGCCTGCACGTGCGGGG
>JAITJU010000160.1 GCA_031278735.1 Zoogloeaceae bacterium | reverse complement strand
CTGCTCTCGCGCGCGACGGTCTATGTGCTGAAGCCGTTGGAAGCAAATGATCTGGAACAGCTTCTCGAACGCGCCCGCGCGACCGCCCTTGCCGGTCTCGCCCTTGACGAGACCGCGCGCGCCCGCCTGATTGGCCTGGCCGACGGTGACGCCCGCAAGCTCCTGAACCTCATCGAACAGGTCGTCGTCGCCGCGGAAGGCGAGAACCGGAAAACCATCGACGGCGCTTTCGTCGCCGGAGCGCTGGCGCAGAATCTGCGACGTTTCGACAAGGGGGGCGACGCCTTTTATGACCAGATTTCCGCCCTGCACAAATCCGTGCGCGGCTCGCATCCCGACGCCGCGCTCTACTGGCTTTGCCGGATGCTGGACGGCGGCGCCGATCCGCGCTATCTGGCGCGGCGCATTCTGCGCATGGCCTGGGAGGACATCGGGCTTGCCGACCCCCGCGCCGCGCAGGTTGCCCTGGCGGCGGCGGACACCTACGAGCGCCTGGGTTCTCCCGAAGGCGAATTGGCGCTGGCGGAAGCGGCGATCTACCTGGCGGTCGCGCCCAAATCCAACGCGGCCTACGTGGCGCATGGCGCGGCGCGCTCGCATGTCGCCGTGGATCAATCCCGCCCCGTGCCCGAACATCTGCGCAACGCGCCGACCAAACTGATGCGGGAAATGGGCTGCGGCAAGGATTATCGCTATGCCCACGATGAACCGGAAGCCTACGCCGCAGGCGAAACCTATCTGCCGGAAGGCATGGCCGAACCCGGCTGGTACCGCCCGACCCCGCGCGGCCTGGAAGCCAGAATCCGGGAAAAGCTGGCGCGCCTGCGTGAACTGGACGCCGAATACCGGAAAACGAAAGACGGAGATTAGGCGTTCAATCCCGCCCTCCCGCTTTTGTTTCCACGAAAAACCCCCGCACGCACTATGAACCCTTTGCGTTCGAGAACGACATGACCTCCCCAACCGAACCGCAAGCCGACAAAATCGCCACCTTTCCCGGCAGTCCCTTTCGTCTCCATCAGCCCTTTTTGCCCGCCGGCGATCAGCCGGAGGCAATTCGGCGACTGGTGGAAGGCTTGCAGGATGGGCTTGCCTTCCAGACGCTTCTGGGCGTCACCGGTTCCGGCAAGACCTTCACCATGGCGGGCGTCATCGCCCGCAGCGGGCGGCCCGCCCTGATCCTCGCGCACAACAAGACCCTGGCGGCGCAGTTGTATTCGGAAATGAAGGAATTCTTCCCGGAAAACGCCGTCGAGTATTTCGTTTCCTACTACGACTACTACCAGCCGGAAGCCTATGTGCCCGCGCGCGATCTCTTCATCGAGAAGGATTCCGCCATCAACGAGCACATCGAGCAGATGCGCCTTTCCGCCACCAAGAGCCTGCTGGAACGGCGCGACGTGGTGATCGTCGCTTCCGTTTCCTGCATCTACGGCATCGGCGACAAGGAGGATTACCATGACATGATCCTCACCATGCGGACGGGCGACAGACTCGACCAGCGCGCCATCATCCAGCGCCTTGTGGCCATGCAGTACCAGCGGAACGACCTGGATTTCCATCGCGGCGTCTTTCGCGCGCGCGGCGACGTGATCGACATCTTTCCCGCCGAACACGCCGAACACGCGATCCGCGTGGAACTCTTCGACGACGCGATCGAACGCTTGCGCTTCTTCGATCCGCTCACCGGCGAACTCCTGCACGGGACGCCGCGCTTCACCGTCTTTCCGGCCTCGCATTACGTGACGCCCAGGGAAACCGTGCTGAAGGCCATCGAGGCCATCAAGGCGGAATTGCGGGAACGGGCGGACTATTTCCAGAAGGCGCAAAAACTCGTGGAGGCGCAGCGGATCGAGCAGCGCACGCGCTTCGACATCGAGATGCTGAACGAGATCGGCTTTTGCAAGGGCATCGAGAACTATTCGCGGCATCTTTCCGGGCGCAAGGCCGGGGAGCCGCCGCCCACGCTCATCGACTACCTGCCCGATGACGCCCTGATGTTCATCGACGAATCGCACGTGACCATCGGACAGGTGGGCGGCATGTTCAAGGGCGACCGCTCAAGGAAGGAAAATCTCGTCAATTACGGCTTTCGCCTGCCCTCGGCGCTGGACAACCGTCCCTTGCGCTTCGAGGAATTCGAGGCCATGCTGGGACAGGTCATCTTCGTTTCCGCGACGCCCGCATCCTACGAGGAAGCCCATGCCGGGCAAGTGGTGGAACAGGTGGCGCGCCCGACGGGACTCGTCGACCCGGAAGTCATCGTGCGCCCGGCGGCAACCCAGGTCGACGACCTGCTCATGGAAATCAAGGGACGCGCCCAGGCGGGCGAGCGGGTGCTCGTCACCACGCTCACCAAGCGCATGGCCGAGGATCTCACCGACTTCCTCGCCGAGCACGGCGTCCGCGTGCGCTACCTGCATTCGGACATCGACACCGTGGAGCGGGTGGAAATCATCCGCGACCTGCGCCTGGGCGAATTCGACGCGCTCGTCGGCATCAACCTCTTGCGCGAGGGACTGGACATCCCGGAAGTCTCGCTCGTCGCCATCCTCGACGCCGACAAGGAAGGCTTTTTACGCTCGGAGCGATCGCTGATTCAAACGATAGGCCGCGCCGCGCGAAACCTGAACGGCAAGGCGATCCTCTACGCCGACGCCATTACCGATTCCATGCGGCGGGCAATTTCGGAGACGAACCGCCGCCGGGAAAAACAGATCGCCTTCAACCGCGAACACGGCATCATCCCCCGGGGCGTGGTGAAGCGCGTCAAGGACATCATCGACGGCGTATACGACCCCGACGCCGCGCAACGCGAACAGAAGATCGTCAGGGAACGGGCGAGCTACGAGACAATGAGCGAAAAGGCGCTGGCGAAGGAAATCCGGCGGCTGGAAAAGCAGATGAACGAACACGCGAAAAACCTGGAATTCGAGAAGGCGGCAGAGGCGCGCGATACGCTCTTCCGCCTGAAGGAAGGCGCGTTCGGGTTTCAGAGGACGGAGGAAGGATGAGCTTTCTTCCGGGGTTTCCGGCGGGCGCTCGACGCATTCGTGGCGGCTTTCGCCGCGCTAGGCGAAAAATTGAGGGCAGTTTTCCTCTGGCATGAACGCTGGTTCAAAAGCGACGATTTCAACGGCTTGCCTGTTTCATCGACGCCGCCGCCCAAAAAAGCCTGACGCGGGCAAGCGCGTCAGGCTTTTCTTCCACCGGAAAAGGAAAGCGGCTACGGCGTATCCGTCCCCGGCGTCTCGGCGCCGGTTGTTTCCCTTTGGGTTTCCACCAGCACCAGCGGCGGCGCTTCCGTTTGGGCGGCGTCCGGTTTCTTGCGGCGCGGACGCCCCTTGGGCGCGGCGACCGTCGATGCGGGCGGCGGCGCGGCGACGGTGCGCACCAGCACCAGCCCGTTTTCTTCCAGTTCCTTTTCCAGATCGATCGCCGCAGGCGGCGGCGCTTCCGTCAATTCCGGCGCGGCGGGGCGCATGAAGACCAGCGGCGTGGCGGGCACCTCGACGGGCGGCGGCGTCAGCGGCGAGCCGCTTTCATCGGAAAAGGCAACCGCCCCGGAAGAAACGACGTTGGCGGCGACGCTGGTGACCACGGCAGGCGCGGTGGCGGTCGACAGGGCGGAAGGACTGCTCGGCTGCGGCAAAACAAAACCATCCGCCGTGGACGCGCCAGCCTCGCGGGCATCGGAAATCAGCGTCGCCGGAGCGCTGGCGCTGGGCGCATGCACACGCTCGCGCGGCGCGGACGCCTCTGTTTCTTCATGAGCGGCGGCATCCTCCGCCGGACGCGGCGTTTCCCCCGCCACTCCGCTTTCCTCCGCCGCGTCGCGGCGATTGCCGCGCCCGCGCCGGTTATTGCGGCGACGAGGACTGCCGTTCTCCTCGCCGCTCACAGCGTTATTGGGCGCGGCGGCATCCGGCGGCGTTTTTTCCGCCGCCGCGGGTTCGCGTTCGCGGCGATCAGGTTTGCGTTCGCCGCGCTCGCGCGTCTTGCGCGGCTCGCGGTCGGCGCCGCCGCCGTCGGCAGGCGCGGCGTTGGCGGTCGCGGCATTCGCGCTTTCGCGGCCACGTCCCCGTTCATTGCGCGGCGGACGCTCGACTTTTTCGGGTTTGCCGGAAGCGGCGCTTTCGCTGCCGCGCCGGGCGTCCCGCGGCTTGCGGCGATTGTCGCCCTGCGCCGCGCCGCGCCGCGCGCCCTCGCGCGGCTTGTTGTCGGCAGGCGGAACGTCGGCGGCGCCGCCGCCGAGCCAGGAAAGAATGCGCGTGAGGATGCCGCCGCCTGCCGCCGCCTTGCTGGAGACAGGCGCGGGGGGCGGAGGCGGAGGTTCCGGCGGCGCGATGTTCTTGAGCGCGGCCTCCTGACGCGGACGGGACGCCTCCGGCCTGCCGCCCGTTTCCGGCTTTTCCTCGCCGGGAATTTCCACCATCCGGTAAGAAGGCTCGCGCATATCCTCGACATTGAGCTCGTCGTGCTTCAGGCGGACGATGTTGTGCATCGGCGTTTCCAGATGCACGTTGGGAATGAGCAGAACGGAAGCCTTGTGACGCAATTCGATGAACTGGATGTCCTGGCGCTTTTCGTTCAGCAGGAAAGTGGCGACATCGACCGGAACCTGCACATGCACGGCGGCGGTGCCCTCCTTCATGGCCTCCTCCTCAAGAATGCGCAGAATATGCAGGGCGGCGGATTCGGTGGAACGGATATGTCCGGTGCCGCCGCAACGCGGACAAGGAATGTAGCTCGTTTCCGCCAGCGCCGGACGCAGACGCTGCCGGGAAAGCTCCATCAAGCCAAAACGGCTGATCTTGCCCATCTGCACCCGGGCGCGATCGAACTTCAGCGCGTCTTTCAGGCGATTTTCCACCTCGCGCTGGTTTTTCGCCGATTCCATGTCGATGAAATCAATGACGATCAGCCCGCCCAAATCCCGCAGACGCAACTGGCGGGCGACTTCATCGGCGGCTTCCAGATTCGTCCTGAAGGCGGTCTCCTCGATGTTCGTGCCCCGCGTGGCGCGGCCGGAATTGACGTCCACCGCCACCAGCGCCTCGGTATGATCGATGACGATGGCGCCGCCGGAAGGCAGATTCACCTGACGGCCAAAGGCGGTTTCGATCTGGTGCTCGATCTGGAAGCGGGAAAACAGCGGCACGTCGTCGCGGTAGAGCTTGATCCGCCCCACGTCATGCGGCATCACCGAAGTCATGAACGCCTCGGCCTGCTCGAAAATTTCCTTGGTGTCGATGAGGATTTCGCCAATTTCAGGCTGGAAGTAATCCCGAATGGCGCGAACGACCAGACTGCCCTCTGGATAAATGAGCACCGGCGCGCTGATCTTTTCGGCGACGTTCTCGATGGCGTTCCACAACTGCAACAGATAATTCAGATCCCAGCGCAATTCCTCGATCTGGTGGTCGATGGCCGCGGTGCGAATGACAACGCTCATGCCGTCCGGCACTTCGAGCTGGGACTGGATGGCATGCAGCTCGGCGCGGTTATCCCCCTCGGCGCGACGGGTAATGCCGCCGCCGTGCGGATTGTTGGGCATCAGCACCAGATAGCGGCCTGCCAGCGAAATGAACGTGGTCAGCGCCGCGCCTTTTCGGCGCTGCTCGTCCTTGCCTACTTGCAGGATGAGTTCCTGACCGACGCGCAGCGCGTCACGGATTTTGGAACGGCTATCCGTGCCCGGCTGAAAATAACGCTTCGATATTTCCTTGAAAGACAAAAAACCATGCCGCTCCGCGCCGTAATCGACGAAGGCGGCTTCCAACGAGGGCTCGATGCGGGTGATGATCCCCTTGTAGATATTGCTCTTGCGTTGTTCCTTGCTGGCTGATTCAATGTCGAGGTCTATGAGTTTTTGTCCATCGACAATGGCGACACGTAATTCCTCAGCCTGTGTCGCATTGAATAACATGCGTTTCATATGGTGCGCTCCAGCGCGCGGCGAAGCGAGGCGTCCAGCAGAACGGCTTCAGATAACGGAAGATTTCATGGTTGTCGTCGTTCAATCTTGCAAAATGGAAATTTGCGAAAGTCCGCTTTTGAGGTCGAAAGCGCAAGGCGCTCTCCGACGAAAATTCTGCATGGGCGTTCGCGGATGTACACAACGCGCGAATCGGGTAGTATCGCTACTTTTGGTGAGCGAACTTAACCTGGTTGCGTGACGCCGCGCGTGATCCGTCCAATGCGAACCGCGCCGGAAAGACGCCTCGGGAAGACCAGCCGACGGCAGGCCAGCGATGCGCGGGAAGCGCGCCTGGCCAAGCCAATCCGCCATTTCCGCTCGCGGAATGAACAGCGGCGATCCGTCTGATGGCGCGGCGTCTTTCATCGTCCGTGACGCAAAACCAGCGGGCAGTATATTGCAAAATGACGAAATCAGGAAAAAAATCCACACCCCTCGCGGTGACCTATCAGACCGTTGCCGCGGAAGAAAGCGGGCAACGCCTTGATAATTACCTGTTCCGCCATTGCAAGGGCGTGCCCAAAAGCCATATCTACCGGATATTGCGCGGCGGCGAGGCGCGCATCAACAAAAAACGCTGCGCCGCCGACTATCGTGTGCGGGAAGGCGACACGCTGCGCCTGCCGCCCCTGCGTCTCGGCGGTCGCGCGGCAGACGACGCGCCGCCCGCTCCCTTCGTCGATTTTCCCATTCTCTACGAAGACGCGGCGCTGCTGGTCATCGACAAACCCGCCGGCGTCGCCGTGCACGGCGGCAGCGGCGTGAGCTTCGGCGTGATCGAGACCCTGCGCCGCCAGCGAACGGAAGCGCGCTTCCTGGAACTCGCGCACCGGCTGGACAAGGAAACTTCCGGCCTGTTGCTCATCGGCAAGAAGCGTTCGGCGTTAAACGCCCTGCACGCCATGTTTCGCGCCGCCGACGGACAGGCCGTGGATAAACGCTACCTGATGCTGGTCAGGGGCGCCTGGACGAATCCCGCGCAACAGGTCAACATGCCGCTGTGCAAATACCTGACCGAATCCGGCGAGCGAAGGGTGCGCGTGGATGCCGAGGAAGGCAAGGCCGCGCGCAGCGTCTTTCGCCTTCTCGCCCGTTGGCGGCGTTTCTCTCTTCTGGAAGGGCAGTTGAAGACAGGCCGCACCCACCAGTTGCGGGTGCATCTCGCGCATCTGGGCTTTCCCATTCTGGGCGACGAAAAATACGGCGACTTCGCGCTCAACAAAACGCTGCGCAAGGAAGGACTGAAACGCATGGCGCTGCACGCCGCCCGTCTGGATTTTCCGCATCCGCAAGAAGATCGCCGCCTGACGCTCGTCGCGCCGCTGCCCGCGGCATTGAGCGACTTCATCCGGCATCTGGACGCGGCGGAAACCCGAAGTTTCAGCGCGCGGGAAATGGCGAACATTGCATAAATGGCGTATCGTTCGCTGAAATCCGTTTTTATCAGAACCGCGGCTTGATCGCCGCATTGCCGAAAACCTTGAAACCTGCATGAGAAGGGGAAGAAATTGGAGCTGCAGCCATCCTTGGAAGTGACTTCCGCCCTGGGCGCTTTTTCTGATTTTCCGCTGCCGCTGTCGTTGCTGACGTTGCTGGCAATGATCGTGACCGGCATACTGGGCGGCCTGGCCAATTTTTACATGGCCGAGCGTCAATATGGCCGTCGGGAAAGCAAGGATTGGCGGCGTCATCTGGTTCTGGGCGTGGTGACGGCGCTGACCGCGCCCCTCCTCCTGAACATGCTTTCCAGCAATTTGCTGGCCTCTGCCCGCGCGCATTCCGGGGCGCTCTTCGTCTTCGCCGCCTTTTGCCTGATTTACGTGGTTGCCGCGCGCCGGGTTTTCGAGAACCCGTCCGCCTTCTATCAGGAAGAAATTGAGCGGCTGCGCAACGATCTGTACCGGGAAATGGAAAACCTGCGGCGCGATCAGGATCATCTGCGCCAATGCCTGGCGGCATACGCCGACGCGCCCGCCGCCGACAGGACGCCGGACGCCGACCCACGCGAAATGCTGACCTACAACGACATCGAAGTGCTGCGCGCCCTGGCGGATGAAAGCTACGTCTATGGCAATCTGGCGGCACTGACCGAAAAAACCACCCTAGGACGCGAATTGATCAGCCAGCGTCTCGCCATTCTGAAGGAAACGGGCTTGATCGAAACCCGCATCAGCGACAAGAACGTGCTGCACTGGATCGTTTCCGCGCGCGGACAGCAAATTCTCAGCGAGGCTCTCAGCGGCCAGGACAACGCCAAGAAAACCGCATGAGACCGCCGCCGCCCGATCGCGCATGAGCCTCAATATCGTCATCCTTGCCGCCGGGCAGGGGAAACGCATGTATTCCGCCTGCCCCAAGGTGCTGCATCCGCTCGCAGGCAAGCCCCTGCTGCAACACGTGCTGGAAACCGCCCGCCAGCTTCATCCCGCCCGCCTGGTCGTGGTCTATGGGCACGGCGGCGAGGCCGTGCGCCGCG
>JAITJU010000132.1 GCA_031278735.1 Zoogloeaceae bacterium | reverse complement strand
GACGTTGGCGGCGTGGGTTACGAAATCGACGTGCCCATGAGCACTTTTTACAATCTGCCCGCCCTGGGCGAACCCGTGACGCTCCTGGTGCATCAGGTGACGCGCGAGGACGGGCAGTTTTTGTATGGGTTCGGCAACGCCGAGGAACGCGCCGCCTTTCGCCAGCTTCTGAAGATTTCCGGCGTCGGCGCGCGCACGGCGCTGGCTGTGCTTTCCGGCATGTCGGTCGCGGATTTGTCCGCCGCCGTGGCGCGTCAGGAAAGCGGATGGCTGACCCGCGTTCCCGGCATCGGTAAGAAAACCGCGGAACGCCTGCTTCTGGAACTCAAGGGCAAACTCCCCGCCGTTTGCCCGGACGGCGGCGGCGCGGACGCCCGGCAGACCATCGCGACGGCGGACGACGTGCTGAACGCCTTGCTGGCGCTGGGCTACTCCGAAAAGGAGGCGCTTGCCGCAACCCGCCTCCTGCCGCCCGGCCTTTCCGCCGCCGAGGGCATCCGCCAGGCGCTCAAGACGCTGGCGCGGGTTTGAAGCCTTTTTGATTATTGGGCGCACAGAAGGCCCCATTCGCGGGAGAGAAAGAATCAGAACGGCGGCGTCTGCATTTTTGAAACAGCTTTTTAGTTCAGTTCGAACTTCACGTCCCCTCGAAGAGACCTCAGCGCGTTGGCATCATCTTCCGTAAACACTTTTTCTGTATCGTCAAACATCTTTACCCAGTTGATAGGCTGTCCACCTTTCTCAATTCTTTCTGTCACGCTTTCCTTGGAATACCACGAATCTCCTTTCTGAACAACCTGCCAGCCCAGGTTATCTATTGCCCATTTGGTCAGCAGCATATCAACGACTTTGTTGGTAAAGATAATGACGGTCGAAGTTTTTTCAAATTCCGTTGCCGTCATGCCCGGTTTCAAACCAAAACCCAGCGAATTGCTGCTCTCCACGAGATTCTTTATTTTGGAAACATTCGAGCGAAGCAAATCAACAATGCTTGCCATCTCATCCCACGAGACGCCTTTCATTGCGTCCGGGTTGTTGATTGCGTTTCCAAAGTTCCCCGCGCTTCCATCGGAAAAAAGAGTGCCTGGCAGCAGGTTGTATTCTCCCAGCGTTTTTGACACGGCATAATATGCCGCTTCAAGAGCAGGTTGCTGGCTGTGTTTAACCACCGCTTCCGCGCCTATGTCGGCAAACACCTTGAAAAGATCGAGATAAATATCTTGCGCGACGTCGAGAATGCCGCCGCTGACGCCTTCGCCAAGATCAGCCAGAACTTCCAGTATTTCGGATTTTTTCAGGCCGCTTGCGACGAGTGTGCCGACAATATTGTTCAAAACTTTGGAAATCAGGGTTTTTTCCGTATCCGTCAGTTCATCGCTGGAAAGCCAATTGGATATTTTCCCTCCAATTTCTCCGGTGATGTTCCCGGCTGCATCCACTTCTAATGTTCCTTCCTGCGCGCTTTTTTTGATTTCTTCCCACAAATCATGGAAACCACGGATGGAACGGGCTGTATCTATTACCGAGAAAAAAGTCGCAAACGAATCTTCGGCATATTTTTCAAGCTCGGTTCTATTATTGTCGCTTGACAGCCTGTTATACACGTCAATGCTGGAAAACATTCGCTGTTCCATGTAGTCATCGTGGACTTTGGCGGCGCGATAGAGTTTATTGTAGTAATCCAAATCGGCGTAGTACGAATCTTCGCTGACCTTGTAGCCCAACCATCCCCGGTCGCCAGGCGCGCCAAAAAACTCGTCAAGCTCAGGATATTCGTCGATGAGGTTGCGCAAGTTTTTCTGCAAATCATTGATTTCCTTCTGGGTTGGCTGGGGATTCGGATCCAGGTTGCTGGTGTTGTCGTCCGAATCGTCCTGATTGCCGCCATTGTCATTATCGTCAATTTTTCCTTCACATTTGCTATTCACGCAAGCGTCATTCTGCCGGGAATTGCCGCTTTCGCTGGATTCGTCTTCGCCGACCAGTTTTGCTTTCAAGGCACTCAATATTTTATTTTCGAAAACAATGTCGTCCATTACACTCGTGAGATTCCCATCTTCTCCAGCCGCATTCAATCTGTCATTCTGGCTATTCAACACATCATCTTCCTGCCATATGAAACCTTGATTTGATGTGTTTTTATACCTGTAATATCCTGCTGATGAAAAATGCCACAGATCTCCATTGCTGTCGAAATAGGGTCTCCATCCCCAATTGGCATTGCTAAAGAGCGTAATGGAAGAATTGATTTCAAGTGTCTGCGAATCCACCTTGAAAATATAACCACTTTGGCCGTAATCGACAGTGCCCGTTTTCTCGCTGATGAAAACCAAAACCTTGCCATTGACAATAGAAATGGCACCCCGGTGCCAAGAAAAATATCCCATGGTAGAAAAACCAGAACCCTGATAATCCGATCCGGCGTAAATTTGAGCAATCTCCGTTTGAGCCACGATTTGCCCATTGATTATTTTGGTGATGATGACAGACGCCTTGAGTGACTTAACGCCATCTGGGTCTCTTCGGTAGTCATCAAGATCAATGGTTTTGACGCTCAGAATATAGATAGCATCGCCTGACTGGACGTAATCAGCCAGCCACATGGGATGATCTTCAATGGCCGAGATGAAATCATCCGTTGAGGCATAAATCGACCCTGCTGGATCAATCAAATACCGCCCGGTCTGACCATTTTTCGCCGCAACGTCAACCGTTCCCTGCGCCACAACACGTTGACCGCCCGAAATTTCGACGATGCCGCCATTCCCGGAAACATTCCCACCTCTAGCCAACGCCGTACCATAAAATTCGGTTGAATCGTCGGCCCAGACGACGATTTTCCCACCATTTCCCTGGCGTATCGCGCTCGCGTCGATTACCACATCCTGACCGATATACGTGTTCGCGGCATTGGGAATGGATGTTTCTTCAAGACGTAAACCATACTTAGCTTGAATGCCCGCAGGCACATTTCCGCCCATATGATCCCCGCCAATCAGTACTGTGCCGCCACCGCTATCACCCGATGCGTCAATATGTGCGTTGGCAGTCAAGGCAACCTCCTGACCGGTCACGATGATCGTACCGCCAGTTTCGCCCAAATTCTTGCCGGATACATTCAAAGTACCGCTGTTTTCCACTCTGGCATTTTCAGCGTACAACACGATCTTGCCGTTTTCCATTTCAGCGGAAGCGGCGCTCACCACGCCGCCGTTTTGCACCACCGATTGCACGATGGCGTCCAGTTGGCTGGCGGTGAGATAGACAATTCCCCCTTCCGCCTTGATTTCCCCGTTGTTGGTCACGCCCAGGGTTTCGCCTTCCGGGGTATACAACCCGTCGACCAGGGGTTCCGGCGCGGCGAAGGCAATCAAATCGTCGCCGTGAAAATCGAGCTTGAAGCCGTTGCCGGAAGCAAGCGTAATCCGCCCCAGACGGGCGGCGATGATGCCGTCGTTTCGCGCCGTCGGCGCGACCAGCGCGGCAAAGCCCCGGTCGCGCACGCTGATTTCGCCCAGGTTGAGGATCATTGCGCCGGGGTTGCCGGGCTGGTTGAACAGCAGATTCCCGGCCATGAAGTCTTCATCCCGGATGTCGGCGGTGGAAGCGAGAAAGCCGCCCACATCTATCCTTGCCCCCTTGTGGATGACCACGCCCGCCGGATTCACCAGAAAGACGTTGCCGTTCGACTTCAGTTCCCCCGCCAGTTGGCTCGCGCCGCCGCCGCCGGTGACGCGGTGCAGGCCGTAGGAAGCCGCGCTCGGCATCGCGTGCTCCACTTTCTCCGTCTTGCCGATGTCGAAACTTTTCCAGTTGATGACGGCGCGGTCGCTGCCCTGAGTGATTTTGACCTCGTTCCCCTGCCGCTGGATGCTCGCGGTTCCGGCCGCGACCTGGCCGCCTTCGGGCGCGGCGTAGCTGACCTGACTGGAAAAAAGGGCGCCGATGGCAAGCGCGATGGTTTTCTTTTGCATGATGGGTCTCCGTCGTGTCGAATGGATGGGCAAGAATCAGAAGGAAAGCGCGCCCTGCACGAAAATCCGCTGGTCGGAAGTATCGACCTCGCCTGCCGCGCGCAAGGGTCTGGCGTAGAAAATGTTGAGGGAAAAACGAGGGGCAAAAGCAGCCGCGGCGGGCGCGCGGACGAATTGTCCAAAAAGCCGCGCGCCGATGCCCGCGGAAGCAAGATATTCCTCGCCGCGGTCGCCCGCCGCCGTCCGCCCATGCGCCCAGGTCTTGCCCCAATCGAGGAAGACGTAGGGTTGCAGGGAAAGGGCGGCCAGCGACACGTCGCGCCGCGCTTCGATGCTGGCGGCAAGGCTGTTGTCGTTCTCGATGACGCCCGGCGCGTAACCGCGGCCATACTGGCTCCCTCCCAGGGATTCCCGGTAGTAGGAAGTCAGCGGCGCGTTCGTCCGCTGCGCGGAGAAACTCCCCGCGAGACTGAAGCGCGCGGGCAGGTTCTGGGTGCGGGAAAGGTAGAGACGATAGCGGGTAAACCGGGCGGGCGCTTGCGGCGAACTCGCCTCCGGCGATTGATCCGTCGCGTCGAACCAGTCCAGCCCGCGCGTGACGGCAGGCATGATCTGGGTGACGCCGCCGCCCAGAAAGGCGTCGGAAACATCATAATTGATTTCCCAGGTGAGACTGCGCAGGCGATCCCGCGCATAGGGCGCATCCAGCAGGTCGGAACGGCCATTTCTGTGCTCATAGCTCAAACCCATGGAAAGGTTCTTGTCCCGCCCGCGAATCAAGGGGTAATCCACGTCGGCGGCAAAGGTGCGGCTTGCCGTCTCGTAATCGAAAATCCGCGCGAAATCGCTGTCGGGCTTCGGGCTTTCGCTCTTTGCCCAGGAAGCGTTTACGCCCAGGCCATTGGCGAAACGATGTGTGTGCGCAAAGCTCCAGGCGGCGTATTCGCCCTTAACCCGCGCCTGGGTGTAGGAAACCGCGCTATGCGAACCGATGAGCGGCCAGGAAAAGCCCGCCGAGACAGTGAGAAGCCCGCGCCCGGCGGATTTTGTGCCGGAATTCCCCAGAGAAAGCGAACCTTCCAGCGGTTTTGCCAAAAGTTCCAGAACGAGCAGGGAAGCGCCCGCCCCGCCTTCCTCGTCCGCCTCGAAACGGGAGGAAACACGGATGCCGGGCAGATCGGAAAGCAATAACATCTCGCGCTCAAAATCGGCGTGCTTCAGGGGCTTTTGCGCGAGCAGCCGCGCCTTTGCGTCCGCCCAATAGGAACGAAAGCGCGCGACAAGCGCCGGATCGCCCTCGATGCGCGCGGCGCTGATATAGCCCTCCAGCGCCGTCAGGCGAAGATGCGCGTTCGCGGGGTCGAGCGCGCCCTGTTCCGTCGGCAGAATCACGCGCGAGAGCAGATAGCCCGCCGCCCGATAGCGCCGGGTCATGGCTTCCGCGATGGCCAGCGCCTCGGCAAGGCTCACTTCCTTGCCGTAGCGATCCGAGTAGGGCGCGGTCAGTTCCTCGCTGGAAAAGACCGTCGCGCCCTCCACGGTCAACGCGCCCAGAACGAAACGCAGCGTGGAATCCGGCCCGGAAGGCGCGCGCTTGTCGTCGATGATTTCCAGCGGCGGCTGCGAGCGCGGCGC
>JAITJU010000122.1 GCA_031278735.1 Zoogloeaceae bacterium | reverse complement strand
GACAAACCCTTGCCGCCGGACGTCGAACAGTCCTTGCGGCAGATTGCCCAGCGCGTGAAGACCCGCCGCGATCTGCTTATCCGTCTGGACAGTTACGCGCCCGCCAGCGGCAGTCGTGAAATGAGCCTGGGACTTTCCCGCCAGAGCGCCGTCCGCATAAAACGCCGTCTGGTTGATCTGGGCGTTTCCTCCTACCGCATCCAGCAGGCCCCGTTGGGCGCCGAGCACCCGCGCGAGTCCCGCCTGGACGGTCGTCGCGTCGAACTCTTCCTGCTTCCCCTTTCCCGTTAGCGCGTTCTGGCGCGCCTTTCCTGTTTGTCGCCATGACCGATCCTCTTTCTTCTCCCGATTTGTCCGCGCCGCTGAAAAGCAAGGCGGGTCTGGCGCGGCTTGCGAACGCGCTCCGCTATTCGATAAAGGGCTTCACTACCGCTTTCCGGTATGAAGCCGCTTTTCGTCAGGAACTCTTGCTGGTGGTAATTGCGTTGCCATTGGGGCTTTATCTGGGGGAAAACGGCGTCGAGCGGGCGTTATTGGTCGGCAGCCTGTTGCTGGTGCTTATCGTCGAACTCGTCAATTCCGCCGTGGAAGCCATCGTGGACATGGCTTCGCCGGAATTGAACGATCTCGCCGGTCGCGCCAAGGACATGGGCAGCGCCGCCGTCATGTCCAGTCTGATATTGGCGGGCGTGGTATGGGTACTGGCGCTTCTGGGGTGATCGCCCTTCATGTTCTTTCTCCACACGTCCAACCGCTACGAAATTCTGCGCGCTGAATTATTGGCGCAACTGGCCGCCGCGCCGTCCGATCCCTTCACGGCGCAAGAAGTCGTCGTTTCCAGCGCGGGAGTGCGGCGGGATGTGACGCTGGCGCTGGCGCGGCGACAGGGCGTGGCGGCGGGCGTGAATTTTTCCTTCCCGGCGCGCTGGCTGTGGCAGTGCATCGCCCGCCTGCTGCCGAAGGTGGCGCAAGACTCGCCCTTCGCGCCGGAACGCGCCTGCTGGCGCATAGACCGCATTTTGCGGGACGTCGACTTTGTCGCCGCCGCGCCGCCGCTCGGCAATTATCTCGAACGCGCCGACGCCCTGATGCGCTACGAACTGGCGGAAAAAATCGCGTCCCTGTTTGCCGACTACATCGTCCATCGGCCTGATTATCTCGAGGCCTGGCGGCGGGGAAAGCGCGCCCTGCCGCTTGCCGCTTCCTCCCGGTCTCGCGCCGATGAAAACTGGCAAGCGGCGTTATGGCGGCGTTTCGTGGCGGAACTTTCCGTAAACGAGACGCACCCGGCGGACGATTTCTTTGCCGCGCTGGCGGCGATACAGTCCGCGGGCGGAGAAGCGGCGCGGGAAGCGGGCGTCGCGGCGGGCGTACAGGTGTTTTGTCCGGTGACGCTCGCGCCGGTATATCTCGACATATTGTTGCGGCTTTCCGCCTGGACGGACGTTCACCTCTATTTTCTCAATCCGTGCCGCGAATACTGGACGGAACTGGTCACCGCCCGGCAGGCGGCGAGGCGGGCCGGG
Source organism: Zoogloeaceae bacterium (assembly GCA_031278735.1). Taxonomy (GTDB): domain Bacteria; phylum Pseudomonadota; class Gammaproteobacteria; order Burkholderiales; family Rhodocyclaceae; genus Azovibrio. The sequence goes on along the minus strand of JAITJU010000122.1, from coordinate 1,212 downwards.
CAGGCCGATTATCTGGATACGCGCCATCCGCTTCTGGCCGACTGGGGGCGGCAGACCCAGGCGTTCGCGGCGATGATGCTCGAATACGCGGACGGACGGGCGGAGGAGACGGCGTCTTTCCTCTCCGCGGAAGAAAGCCTGCCCGCAGGACAGGCGCCCACCTTGCTCGCGCGTTTTCAGGACAGCATACTCGATTTGAATCTGCCGGAGGCGGGCGCGTGGCCGTTGGATGAGACCGACCGCAGCGTGGAAATCCACGTGGCGCATTCGCTCATGCGGCAGATGGAGATCCTGCACGACCAGTTGCGCGCGGCATTTGAGCAAGACCCCAATCTCAAGCCGTCGGACGTGCTGGCCGCATTGCCGAATCTGGAAGCGGCTCTGCCCTTGATCGAGGCTGTTTTCGGCGAGGCGGGGCAAGGCGGCATTCCCTATGTCATTACCGGACAGAAGGCGGCGCGGGAAAATCCGGTCGCCCGCCTGTTGCTCGCCCTCATGGAATTGGCGCTGCCGCCCGCGCGCTTGCCGATAAGCCAGGTGTTCGCCCTGTTGCAGGAACCGTTGGCGATGGCGGCGCTGAACTTGACGACGGGCGATCTGGCGCAGGTCTTCGACGCCTTGCGGGAGGCGGGAGCGCGCTGGGGTCTGGACGACGCCCGTCACAGTTGGCGCGACGCGCTTGCCCGCCTGTTTCTGGGCTACGCGCTGCCCGCGCCGGAGGAGGTCGAGGTCGATTCCCCGATATTTGCCGGCATCCTGCCCGCCGGACATCTCGCCGGTTCACGCGCCTTGTCGCTGGGCGCGCTGTGGCGGCTCATCGAGCGGCTGGAAAGGCTCGCCGCCTTGCTCAAACGACCGCAAACCGCCACCGGATGGCGCGACATCTGGCGGGACGAGATCGCTTTCTGGATGAATGACATCAGTATCGCGCCAGAGGATCGCAACGCGCGGAGGGACGTATTGGCCGCCATCGATGTCCTGTGCCGCGACATGGCGGCGGCGGAAGGGACATCAATTGACGCCGCCGTTGCCCGCGCCGCGCTGGAAAACGCCTTGACCGCGGCGGCGGCGGGCGGCGCGCCGACGGGTTGCGTCACGTTCACCGCGTTCTCCAGCCTGCGCCAGTTGCCGTACCGCGTAATCTGTCTATTGGGTCTGGACGACGGTGTTTTTCCCCCGCCCGAACAAGCACTGGAATTTGACCTCATGCCG
>JAITJU010000113.1 GCA_031278735.1 Zoogloeaceae bacterium | reverse complement strand
AAATTCGGCCTTTCCAACGGGATGGTGCTGGCGGCATCCGGCGAGAACGGAAAAACTGGCGACATCTATCTCCTTTCTCCCGATTCTGGCGCGGCGCCGGGCATGCGGGTAAAATAGAGACGTCCGCCGCAAAGCGGATGACCGTTACAAAATATAAAAGGACACCCCGGTCATTAAAAGGTTTTCGTCATGTCGTTTGTAACCTTCGTTGCTCAAATTCCCTTTCGCCCCAAGCTCCTGGAATGTCTGTCCGCCTATGACCGGACGCAGTTCGGCAAGGACGTGGCCGCCGGCGTCACCGTCGGCGTACTGGCGCTGCCGCTCGCCATGGCCTTTGCCATTGCCTCCGGCATGCCGCCTTCCACCGGCATCTGGACGGGCATCATCGCGGGTTTCCTGATTTCGTTTCTGGGCGGTTCGAGGGTGCAGATCGGCGGGCCGACCGGCGCTTTCATCCCCATCGTCTATGGCGTCGTCGCCATGTACGGCGCCAGCAACCTGTTGATCGCCACCATGCTGGCCGGAGCCTTTTTGCTGGCGATGGGGATTTTTCGCATGGGGCAACTCATACGCTTCATTCCGATTTCCGTGGTCATCGGTTTTACCAACGGCATTGCCGTAGTCATTTTCATGTCCCAGATCAAGGATTTTCTGGGATTGGACATTGACCGCCTGCCTTCTGGATTCTTCGCCCAGATCGACACATTGGCGCGTTCGCTGCACCTCGTTGACCCGCCGACGCTGGCGGTTTCCTGCGCCGCCTTTCTGTTTCTGGTGTTCTACAACCGCATGGCGCAGACCCGCGCGCTGGGTTTTCTGCGGCGCGCGCCTGGCCCGCTGGCCGTCTTGTTGGCGGGCGCCTGCCTGACCGCGCTTTTCGATGTGCCCATCAAAACCATCGGCGACATTCCCAGGGAAATTCCACCGCTCACCATGCCCGCGCTCTCACTTGACGCCTTGAGCCAACTGATTTCGCCCGCCATCGCCATTGCGCTGCTGGGCGCGATTGAATCCCTGCTTTCCGCCCGCGTGGCGGACGCCAGCATCGAGGATACGCACGACCCCAATCAGGAATTGATCGCGCAAGGTCTGGCCAACCTGATCGTGCCGCTGTTCGGCGGATTCGCGGCAACCGGCGCCATTGCCCGCACCGCCACCAACATCCGTTCGGGCGGACGCACCCCTGTCGCCGGGATAACGCATGCGCTGGTACTGCTGGTAATCGTGCTCGTTTTCGCGCCGCTCGCCCGTCATATTCCGTTGGCGATACTTTCCGCTATCGTAGTGGTCGTTTCCCTCAACATGTTCGACGTCAATGCCTTCAAGCGGCTGCGGCATTTTTCCAATAATTACCGCATCATTTTGCTGTCTACTTTCGTCATGACGGTCGTTTTCGGTTTGACCGTGGCGATCGAGCTGGGCATGGTGCTTTCCTGCCTCTTGTTCATCTATCACATCTCCGAGCTTACCCGCATCGAGTCCGTGCCGCTCGCCAACACTTCGGCGACGCGCTACACCGCCAGCGGCAAGCCGCGCATCTCGGCCTGGCGCATCTACGGCTCGCTCTTCTTCGGCGCGGCGAACAAGTTGGAACCCTTGCTGGATACGCCCTTCGGCGAGCCGGAAATCCTCATTCTGGACGCCCAAACCCTGATTCAACTAGACAGCACGGGGCTGGACGCGCTGGAAAACCTGCATGGCAAACTCGAACGCGGCAACGCCACCCTGTTGCTTTCCGGCCTGCATGGCCAACCCGCCGCCATGCTGGAACGCACCGGCTTCATCGAACGCCTGGGCGCGGAAAACCTTTTCCCCAACATCATCGCGGCGTTGCGCGCAGCGGAAAAACGGCTGGCCGACGACAAGGGCGACAACTGAAACCATAAGCCGCGCAAAAATCATGCTGGCGCGTATTTTTTCCCGTGAGGCGCTCATTGTCTTTTCAGACGCCGCGTTTTTGGATAGGATCGCCTCTTCGCTCAATGCCGAAGCGGTTTTGCGGCATGGGCAAACGCTTGACGAACATCTCCAGAGGACGCCATGACCGAAGCAACAAACCTGATTATTCCGGTTACCACAGAAAATTTTGAAGCGGAAGTGCTCAATTCCGAGCTCCCCGTATTGCTGGATTACTGGGCTGAATGGTGCGGCCCCTGCAAGATGATGATGCCCGCATTCGAGGCTGTGGCCGCCGACTACGCGGGCAAAATCAAGTTCTGCAAACTCAACATTGATACGGACAGCGGCATTGCCGCCCGCTATAACGTGCGCGGCATACCAACCCTGATGCTGTTCAAGGACGGCAACCCGGAAGATGCCCGCACGGGCGCGCAAAGCAAATCACAATTAGTCGCCATGATTGACAGCGCACTCTGATTTCCTTATTCTGCGCACCTGGACGCAAAACAAGAACATCTTCCAGGCCCATTTTCCTTTTCTTCTGCTTTTCTTTCATCCCACAGCACGGAGCGCGCCGTTTGCGCGCTTTCTATTCCTGTATTTCTCTCTTTTCGCAGCAACGCAAATGCATCTTTCCGAACTCAAGTCCCTGCATGTCAGCCAACTGGTCGAAATGGCGGCCAGCTTCAACATTGAAGCCGCCAACCGTCTCAGAAAACATGAGCTGATTTTTTCCATCCTGCGCGCGCACGCCAAAAAAGGCGAACCCATCTACGGCGATGGCGCGCTGGAGATTCTCTCCGATGGTTTTGGCTTCCTTCGCTCGCCGGATACCTCCTATCAGGCGAACACGGATGATATTTACGTCTCGCCCTCGCAGATTCGCCGCTTCAACCTCAGAACCGGCGATTCCATCGAAGGCGAGATTCGCACACCCAAGGATGGCGAACGCTACTCGGCGCTCACCAAGCTGGACAAAATCAATGGCGAGCCGCCGGAAGTCACCAAGAACAAGCTGATGTTCGAGAACCTGACGCCGCTCCATCCCGCGCGACATCTGCATCTCGAACGCGACATCCGCGCCGAGGAAAACATCACGAGCCGGGTGATCGACATGATCGCCCCCATCGGCGCTGGCCAGCGCGGCCTCTTGGTCTCACCGCCCAAGTCCGGCAAGACCGTGATGCTGCAACACATCGCGCACGCCTTGACCGGCAATCACCCGGAAGCCGTGTTGATCGTGCTCCTCATCGATGAGCGCCCGGAGGAAGTCACCGAGATGACCCGCACCGTGCGTGGCGAGGTGGTGGCCTCCACCTTCGACGAACCGGCGACCCGGCACGTGCAGGTCGCCGAAATGGTGATCGAGAAGGCCAAGCGCCTCGTGGAAATGAAGAAGGACGTCATCATCCTGCTCGATTCCATCACGCGGCTCGCGCGCGCCTACAATACCGTGCAGCCCGCCTCCGGCAAGGTCTTGACCGGCGGCGTCGACGCCAACGCCCTGCAAAAGCCCAAGCGTTTCTTCGGCGCGGCGAGAAACATCGAGGAAGGCGGCTCGCTCACCATCATCGCCACCGCCCTGATCGAGACCGGCTCGCGCATGGACGACGTGATCTACGAGGAATTCAAGGGCACCGGCAACATGGAAATCCACCTGGACCGGCGCATGGCGGAAAAGCGCATCTATCCGGCCATCAACGTGAACCGCTCCGGCACCCGCCGGGAAGAGCTTCTTCTGAAGCCCGACGTGCTGCAAAAGATGTGGGTACTGCGAAAACTCCTCTATCCGATGGACGATCTGGAAGCGATGGAATTCCTGCTCGACAAAATCAAGTCCACCAAGGGCAACAACGAATTCTTCGACGCCATGCGCAGAGGATAGCGAAACCGGAAAACGCCGGACAAAAAAAGGAACCCGCAGCGGTTCCTTTTTCTCGGCGCGGACGCGCAACAAAAGGCTTGTTGCTCACTTCGCCATCTGTTTTTCCTTCATTTCGTCCAGCGTCTTGCAGTCAATGCAAAGGGTGGCGGTGGGACGGGCTTCCAGGCGCTTGATGCCGATTTCCACGCCGCACTTGTCGCAATAACCATAATCGCCCGCGTCGATGCGCGCCAGCGTTTCGTCGATTTTCTTGATGAGCTTGCGTTCCCGGTCGCGGTTGCGCAGTTCAATGGCAATGTCGGTCTCCTGACTGGCGCGGTCATTGGGATCGGCAAATACCGTCGCTTCATCCTGCATGGTATGTACCGTGCGGTCTATATCCTCGCCCAGACCTTTTTTGATGTTTTCCAGAATTTTCCGGAAATGGTCGAGCTGGCCCGCGCTCATGTATTTTTCACCACGCTTGGGGGTGTAAGGGGCAAAATGCTTTTGCAGCAGATATTCTTCCATGACTGTCCCTGATTGACGAAAGCGCACTTAATATCAGAAACGCCCGCATTTTGCAAGAAAACATGCTATTCCATAAGCATGATACTGTCTCTGCGAGGTATCCTGCATTTGTTTTTTCAGAAGAATCGCTGTGCCGCCCTCCTTGGCGGTTGCGAAAATGCCCGGACAGAAAAGAGCCGCCAAACCCTGCCGGGGAGAAAATTCCACCAGGAATACCGCTTGCGCCAGGAGAAACGGCGCGTCATCCACGGATTCCCTCGTTCCGCCAAAACCCGGATCAAGAAAACCCTTCTCGATCTCTCCGGCGTCCGACGGCGGCAAGCCGGAGACTACCCTGCCGCGTTGATGCGTCGTTGCGCGCGCTCCCTGCCCATCAGGGCGATGACGGCATCGATGGAAGGCGTTTGCGCTTGCCCGGTCAGCAATACGCGCAGGGGCATGGCAAGTTTGGGCATCTTGATCTGGCGCGCCGTCAGAATTTCCTTGAGTAACGCGCCAATGGTCTCGGTCTGCCAGGGAATGTCGGCCAATTTTCGGCTGAAATCGGCCAGGGCAGGGCGCGCCTCGTCGCTCAAGTGCTGGCGCAGCAATTCCGGGGCGGGGCGGATTTCACTGTAGAAGACCAGCAGCGCCTCGGCCAGCGCCTTCAGGGTATCGCAGCGGTCGACGTACAGGGCGACCGCCCGCGCCAGATCGGGGCCGCCGCGCAGGTTCGCGCCCAGCGACTCAAGGCGCGGAGCGACTTTCGCGGCAAGCTCGGCGCTGGGCAGCGCCTTCATGTAATGCTGGTTCAGCCAGCGCAGTTTTTCCGTGTCGAAACGGGCGGCGGAAGGCGTGACGCGCGTGAGGTCGAACCATTGCACGAACTGTTCGCGGCTGAAAATTTCATCGTCGCCATGCGACCAGCCCAGGCGGGCGAGATAGTTGACGACGGCTTCCGGCAGGAATCCGTCGTCATCGTACTGCATGACGGAAACCGCGCCGTGCCGCTTGGAAAGTTTCGCGCCGTCGGGTCCGTTGATCATGGGAAGGTGCGCGTATCGCGGCGGCGTCGCGCCCAGCGCCTTCAGGATGTTGATCTGGCGCGGCGTGTTGTTTACATGGTCATCGCCGCGAATCACCTGGGTGACGCCCATGTCCCAGTCATCGACCACGACGCAGAAATTGTAGGTGGGCGTGCCGTCGGCGCGGGCAATGACGAGATCGTCGAGTTCGCGGTTGGAAAATTCGATCGGCCCCTTGACGAGATCGTCCCAGGCCACGACGCCATCCTGCGGATTCCTGAAACGGATCACCGGCGCGCCGCCCGCGGGCGGCGGCGGCAGCGCCTTGCCCGCTTCGGGACGCCAGCGGCCATCGTAGCGGGGCTTTTCCCCGCGCGCGCGTTGCTGTTCGCGCAAGGCGCTCAGCTCATCGGCGGACATGTAGCAGCGATAGGCCGTTCCTGTCGCCAGCATTTCCTGAATCACCGCCTTGTAGCGATCCATGCGTTTCGTCTGGTAAAACGGACCCTCGTCGTAATCCAGCCCCAGCCAGCGCATGCCGTCCAGAATGGCTTGTACCGCCGCGGGCGTTGAGCGTTCCAGATCGGTATCCTCGATGCGAAGGATGAACTGGCCGCCATGATGCCGGGCATAGGCCCAGGAAAACAGCGCCGTGCGCGCGCCGCCAATGTGCAGATAGCCGGTGGGACTGGGAGCGAAACGGGTGCGAATCATGGCAAGAAAAGGAACATAGAAGGGAAAAAAGCCAGAAGGCTTGTATTTACTGGGGGGCAGCCTTTATTGTACTGCTTTGGCGGCATTGCCGCCGAATTAAACCACAAACCTCTTTTTGCGCCAGGGCAATCGCATGAATACATTTGTCATTGCGCCTGGTTGTTTGCCGGGTTACCGTACGAGCGAAACACCTCCAGAAAGAGAGATTGGCGGCCTTCAGACCCGCCCTTGCCGCCAGTTCCATCGCTGCAAACCTCTTTTGACCCTCCCTTGCCAGAAGCTTTTCCTCCCTGCCACGGTTACTTCCATTGCATATGGCATTCATGCGAT
>JAITJU010000303.1 GCA_031278735.1 Zoogloeaceae bacterium | reverse complement strand
CGTCCCGGGCATGTATTCGCCCGTCACGCGGTCGGCGACTGTTTCATTTTCGGTTCTCCCCTGCCGGACGGCCATGCGCCGACGGGCGAGGCGGCGTTGCTGGAAGCGCTGCGCGCGGCGGAACTGTTGCCGCAAAAAAGCCGGGATATTCGCCGCGACGTTTGGGAAAAGCTCTTGGGCAACGCGGTGCTGAATCCGCTCTCCGCCCTGGCGGACGCCAGCATCGCCGACATTGCCAATTTCGCCCCCAGCCGCGCCGTCGCCATTGCCGGCATCCGCGAGACGCTGGCGATTGCCGCCGCATATCACGTGAAGCTGGACATCTCGCCAGAAGCGCGCCTCGATCGCGCCCGCGCCGTGGGCGCGGCCATTTCCTCCATGTTGCAGGACAAAAAACGCCGCCGCCCGCTGGAAACCGAAGGCATTCTCGGCGGCCTGCTTGAACTGGCGCGGCAGGCAAATGTGCGCGCGCCGCATCTGGAAACGCTGTACGCGGCTACCGCCCTGCTTTCCAGCACACAGCGTCCAGGAGGACGGACGCGGGCGCGGTGAAAACCATCGCGCGTCAAAAATCCGGTTCGTCCGTCGCTTCCGCCTTCGTCGTGGCCGGATGCTCGATGCGCGCGCAAAGGTGGCGCGCGAAGGGGAAGGCGCTGGTCCATGCGGGGGAGGTCGCGCCGAGGACATGCAGGGAATGCGCGTCCTGTTCGATGACGAAATCTTGCAGCAGCGCGCCGCGCCGCTGGTCGAAGAGGCGCGGATGCAGTCCCGTCTTGGCGTCGGGCGTGAAGTATTCCGCGCGCGCGTTGGGCAGAAGCGCCCTGACGGCATCGAGGAAGCCGCGCCGGAAATAGCGCCGCCCTTCCTGCCAGGCCTGTTGGCGGTAGCCTTCGCTGTCGTGGAGGAAGAGCCGCGCCAAATCGCGCAACATGCGCAGTGCCTCGACGGGACGCACACCGCGCATCCCCTGGTAATGTTCGCGGCCAAAGGCCGGAACGGCGGTGGGGCCAAGATAGATCGCGCCATCGGTCGCTGGCGTGGTGTGTATGCCCAGCGTCAGCGTCCGCAAATCCATGACCGGGTAAATCAGATGACGGATGCAAAGGTTGGCCTCGGCTTTCAGTTTCCAGTACAACCCCTTGAACGGCAGCAGCGCATAATGCCGACCAAGTCCAAATTGGCGGGCGACGCTGTCGGCGTGCAGCCCGGCGGCGTTGATGGCGTAGCCGAAGCGGACGCGCTCGCCGTGCTTCAGGAAAGCCTGACGGGCGACGAGATCGACGCGCGCGAGTTCGGCGTTGTTCCAGAGTTCAACGCCCGCCTGCCGGACTTCATTCGCCAGCGTCTTCAGAACGGCGGCGGGCGTGCCCACGGCGGCGTCGGGAATCCACAGCGCCTCGCCCGTCGCGGAACGGGTTTCCGGTTCAAGTTCCCGCAGACTTTGCGCATCCAGCCGTTCGACGCGTACCCCGTTGGCCAGGGCGCGCGCGTACAAGGATTCCAGGCGCGGCGCGTCTTTGGCGTCAAGCGGCGTCAGGATTTTGCCGCAACGGTTCAAGGCAATGCCGTGCCGTTCATGCCAGTCCGCCATTTCCAGCGCCCCTTGGCGGCAGAGGCGGGCTTTCAGGGAACCGGGCGCGTAATACAGGCCGCTGTGCAGCACGCCGCTGTTGCGTCCGCTGGAATGCAGCCCCGGAGCGGCTTCTTTTTCCAGCACCACGATTGAGGCGGCGGGCTGGCGGCGTTTCAGCTCGCGGGCGACGGCAAGGCCAATGACGCCCGCGCCGATGATGAGAAAATCACAGGAAGGCATGTCGCCGCATGGCAGGCATGGACATCATCAATCCAGCGTCGCGCCGGTGGTTTGTATGACTTTTGCCCAGACGGCGTGGTCGTTCCTGATGAGGCGCGCCAGTTCTTCCGGGGTGCTGTGCAGGGTCGTCAGTCCTTGCGCCGTGAGTTTTTCACGCACGGCGGAGCTTTGCGAAGCCGCTTTCAGGGCGCCGTTCAGTTTTTTGACGATGGCTTCTGGTGTGGCGGCGGGGGCGACCAGGCTGAACCAGCCCTCGATCACGAAGCCGGGCAAGCCCGCTTCCGCGGCGGTGGGAACATCGGGAAGCAACGGCGAGCGTTCGGTGCTGGTGATTGCCAGCGCCTTGACCTTGCCTGCGCGGATTTGGGGAGACAGCACCGTCTGGGTATCGAAGGCCAGATCCACTTCGCCGCCCAGAAGCGCGGTAATCGCCGGGGCGCTGCCCTTGTAGGGAATGTGCAGCAGATCAACGCCGGTCTGGGTCTTGAAACGCTCGCCCGTCAGGTGGCAGAGCGTGCCGCTGCCGCAGGAAGAATACGTGATTTTGCCGGGTTTGTTTTTTGCGAGCGTGATGAGTTCCTGCAAGGTATTGACCGATAGCGCCGGGTTGGCGGCAATGATGTTGGGAACGGACGCCAGCAGGGAAATCGGCGCGAAATCCCGGAAGGAGTCGTAAGCAACTTTTTTGTTGAGATTGGGCAACAGGGTCAGTTGTCCGGCGGGCGCGACGGAAAGGGTGTAGCCGTCCGGACTGGAGCGCGCCGCGAATTCGGCGGCGATGGCTGTGCCCGCGCCCGGCTTGTTTTCGATGATGACGGGCTGTTTCAGTTCCTCCGCGAGTTTTTCGCCGTAGATGCGCGCAATCGTGTCGCAAGCGCCGCCGGGCGGGAAGGGCACGATCAGCTTGATCGGCTTGGACGGCCAGTCGTCATGCTGGGCGCGCGCCGCAGGCGCAATCAAGAATCCTGCGGCCAGCAGCAGGGAAATGAACAAAAAGCGAGGATGCAAGCGCATGATGGAACTCCAGAAATGTTGACGATGCAGGGATGAAACGGCGGCGTTCCTTCAGCGCCCCGTGAATAACGGAGCGCGCTTGGCGTGAAAGGCGCTGACGCCTTCCGCGAAATCCGCGGAAGCGTTGATGTCGTCCAGAATGCGGGCGCGGGCGATGCCGGCGGCTTCGGTCGGGCCTTTGGGGATGACTTCGCCGACGAAATCCTTGAGCAGGGCCAGCACTCTCGGCGCGTGGGCGGCAATTTTCTGCGCCAGTTCGCGCGCCGCATCAAGCTGTTGCCCGACGGGAACCACCCGGTTGACCAAACCGATTTCATAGGCGCGTCGCGCGTCAATGGCGTCGCCGGTCAGCAGCAATTCCATGGCGAGCTTGTGCGGAATGCGCGCGGCAAGGGAAGCGACAAGTCCGCCCGCGAAACCCACCCGGGCTTCCGGGTAGGAAATGCGCGTGTTGTCCGCGGCGATCGCCAGATCCGCCATTTGCAGGAACACCAGTCCGCCGCCTACCACCAGACCGGCCACGGCGGCGATGACGGGCTTATGCACGGGGACGCCAATACCGGGAATCGCCCGGAACAGGTCGTGTGGTATGTCCTTGAGGTTCGCGCCCGCCGTGAATGCCTTGTCGCCCGCGCCGGTCAGGATCGCCGCCCGATCATCGCTCGCGTTGAAGCGCAGCCAGGCCGCATGCAGCTGGTCGATGACCTCGTGCGTAAAAGTGTTGTATTTTTCGGGACGGTTGAGCGTGATTTCGGCAATGCCGTTCCTGGATTCGTAAATGATTTCAGACAGGTGGATTTTTCCTTATCGGTTGCCTGCTTCCAGCTGCGCCTTGAAGCGATAACGCGCCGCCAGATCGTTTTTCAGCCGGTCGGCGGCCTTGGCGCCGGACTGGAAAATGGCGCGGTGCCCATTGCCGTCGGCAATGGCCTTGAAGCTCTGGCGATTGACCGCTTCGCCCACGGCGCGGGTCAGCTTGTC
>JAITJU010000232.1 GCA_031278735.1 Zoogloeaceae bacterium | reverse complement strand
TGCTTGACATTATTGACGAGTTAGACAAGAAACGGCAGGCCGCCCGTCTGGGCGGCGGGCAGAAACGCATCGACAATCAGCACAAAAAGGGTAAGCTCACCGCGCGCGAGCGCATCGAGCTGCTGCTTGATCCCGATTCCTTCGAGGAATGGGACATGTTCAAGGAGCATCGCTGCACCGATTTTGGCATGGACAGGGAAAAAATCCCCAGTGACGGCGTCGTCACGGGCTGCGGCATGATCAATGGCCGCCTGGTGTTCGTCTTTTCCCAGGACTTTACCGTGTTCGGCGGCGCGCTTTCCGAGGCGCACGCGGAAAAAATCTGCAAGATCATGGATCACGCCATGAAGGTCGGCGCGCCCGTGATTGGCCTCAACGACTCCGGCGGCGCGCGCATCCAGGAAGGCGTCGCCTCGCTGGGAGGCTATGCCGACGTATTCCAACGCAATGTCATGGCGTCCGGCGTCATTCCCCAGATTTCCATGATCATGGGGCCTTGCGCGGGCGGCGCGGTGTATTCGCCCGCCATGACCGACTTCATTTTCATGGTGAAGGATTCCTCCTACATGTTCGTTACCGGGCCGGACGTGGTGAAGACCGTCACGCACGAGGAAGTCACCGCCGAGGAACTGGGCGGCGCGGTCACGCACAGCACCAAGTCCGGCGTCGCCGACCTCGCCTTTGAAAACGACGTCGAGGCGCTCACCTACGTGCGGCGGCTGATGAACTACCTGCCCGGCAACAACCGGGAAAAGCCGCCCATGCAGCAAACCGACGATCCGGCGGATCGCTTCGATTTTTCGCTGGATACGCTGATTCCCAACAATCCCAACCAGCCCTACGACATGAAGGAACTGATTGTCAAGGTAGCCGACGACAGCGATTTCTTCGAGATTCAGTCGGATCACGCCAAGAACATCATCACGGGCTTCATCCGTCTGAGCGGCTCCACGGTCGGCGTGATCGCCAATCAACCCATGGTGCTGGCCGGCTGTCTGGACATCAAGTCTTCGATCAAGGGCGCGCGCTTTGTGCGGTTTTGTGACGCCTTCAACATTCCCGTGGTCACTTTCGTCGATGTGCCCGGCTTCTTGCCTGGAACGGCGCAGGAATACGGCGGCATCATCAAGCATGGCGCCAAGCTGCTCTACGCCTATGCCGAGTGCACGGTGCCCAAAGTCACCGTGATCACCCGCAAAGCTTATGGCGGCGCGTATGACGTGATGAGTTCCAAGCATTTGCGCGGCGACGTGAACTTCGCCTGGCCGTCCGCGGAAATTGCGGTGATGGGACCCAAGGGCGCGGTGGAAATCATTTTCCGCAATGAAAAGGATGATCCGGTCAAGCTCGCCGCGCGCGAGGCCGAGTACAAAGCCAAATTCGCCAATCCTTTCGTCGCGGGCAGTCGCGGGTTCATCGACGACGTCATCATGCCGCACTGCACACGAAAGCGCATCTGCCGCTCGCTTGCCATGCTGACCAACAAACAACTGGAAAATCCGTGGCGCAAGCACGGCAATATTCCGCTTTGAAGGGGCTGATATGGCACTTATTCGCAAACTTGAGAAAGAAAAGAAGGATTTCTCTCCTCGGACGAAAGCCGATGGATTCGTCTCGACCATCTTCCGTCTTGATGGAGAGAAGCGTCTTCAAGTACGCGCCGTTGGATCAGGGAATCGCCAGAATGCTGGCGCAACGAGGCAAATCATTCGCTTCTCTCCAAGGGCATTGCAGGAACGGCAAGACTTCATCGAAAAGGGAAATTTGTAACCATGTTCAAGAAAATTTTGATTGCCAATCGCGGGGAAATCGCTTGCCGCGTCATCAAAACCGCCCGCAAGATGGGCATCCAGACGGTTGCCGTGTTTTCCGAAGCCGACCGGGACGCGCTGCACGTGGAACTGGCGGACGAAAAAGTCTATATCGGCCCTGCGCCATCCAAGGAATCCTATCTGGTGATGGACAAAATCATCGCCGCATGCAAGGAAACCGGCGCGCAAGCGGTGCATCCCGGTTATGGCTTCCTTTCGGAAAACGAAACTTTCGCGCGACGACTGGAAGAGGAAGGCATCACCTTCATCGGCCCCAAGCATTATTCCATCGGCAAGATGGGCGACAAGATCGAGTCGAAGAAACTGGCGGAAAAAGCCGGAGTCAGCACGATTCCCGGTCACAATGACGCCATTTCCGGCCCCGATGAGGCTGTGAAGATCGCGCAGAAAATCGGTTATCCGGTGATGATCAAGGCTTCCGCCGGCGGCGGCGGCAAGGGTTTGCGCGTTGCCTGGAATGACGCGGAAGCGCATGAGGGGTTTTCTTCCTGCGTCAATGAAGCCAGAAATTCCTTTGCCGACGACCGCGTGTTCATTGAAAAATTCGTGCAGGAGCCGCGTCATATCGAGATTCAGGTGCTGGGCGATTCCTCCGGCAACTACGTGTATCTGAATGAGCGCGAATGCTCGATTCAGCGGCGGCACCAGAAGGTCATCGAGGAAGCGCCCTCGCCGTTCATTGACCCGGCCACCCGCAAGGCGATGGGCGAGCAGGCGGTGGCGCTGGCGCGCGCCGTGCGGTATGAATCCGCCGGGACGGTGGAATTCGTGGTCGGCGCGGACAAGCGTTTTTACTTTCTGGAGATGAATACCCGCTTGCAGGTGGAGCATCCGGTGACGGAATTCATCACGGGGCTGGATCTCGTCGAGCAGATGATTCGCATCGCCGCCGGGGAAAAGCTGGCGCTGACCCAGGATGACGTGAAAATCGACGGCTGGGCGGTGGAATGCCGAATCAACGCCGAGGACCCGTTCCGGGGTTTCCTGCCTTCCACCGGACGGCTGACCAAGTTCTTCGTGCCCGGCGCCTCCGACTACCTGCGCGTGGATACCGGCGTATATGACGGCGGCGAAATATCGATGTATTACGACTCGATGATCGCCAAGCTGATCGCCCACGGCGCGACCCGCGACGAAGCCTTGAGCCGGATGCGCGACGCGCTGAACGCCTTCGTGATTCGCGGCATCAGCAGCAACATTCCTTTCCAGGCGGCGCTGATGAAGCATCCGCGCTTTCAGGCGGGAAAATTCAATACCGGCTTCATCGCGGAAGAATATCCGCAGGGTTTCGACGCCTCCATGGTGCCGCACGACGATCCCGCGCTGCTGATTTCCGTGGCGGCCTTCGTGCATCGCTGTTATCAAGACCGCGCCGCCAAGGTTTCCGGCCAGCTTCCCGGTCACGAACGGCAGGTGGGCGATCATTGGGTGGTCATCCGCGACGGCGAGCGGCATCCGGTGGTGGCGCGTCCGACGCTGGGCGGCTATGAAGTCGAATACAAGGGGCAGAAATACCGCATCCTTTCCGGCTGGCGTCTCGGACAGTCGCTGTTCAACGGCACCTGCAACGGCGAACCCTTCACGTTGCAGGTCGAGCGGCATCGTCTGGTGTACCAGATTCATCACTGGGGAACCTGCGCCAACATGATGGTGATGTCCGCCCGCGCTGCCGAGCTGCTTGCCATGATGCCCGAAAAGGCTCCGCCCGACCTCTCGAAATACCTGCTCTCCCCAATGCCCGGTCTGTTGCGCGAAGTCGCGGTAAGCACCGGACAGGAAGTCAAGCAGGGCGAAAAACTGGTCGTCATCGAAGCCATGAAGATGGAAAACATCCTGAAAGCCGAACACGACTGCAAGGTGAAAAAAATCGCCGCGGCCATCGGCGAAAGCCTTGCCGTTGATCAGGTGATCATAGAGTTTGAATAGCCAGATTCGCCTTCCATCAACGAAAGCCCGTCGAAAGACGGGCTTTTTATGCCACAAGGCTGCGGCACATCGTCCCGTCGTTGCCGCAAGGTGCTTTCCAGATCGTTTTTCATCATCAGACGCAGCCGGTTTTTCGGGCGTCTCATCTCCTGTTGCCTTGGGCGCGATCTCTGCCATGAATGCCGTCCAGCAGGCTTTCCATGCGGACGGAATTCAACGGGTTGGCGCTTATCCAGATGGTTCGAGTCCCGTGCAATCCCCTTTCTTTCCCGCGGCGAAGAATTATTTTTCGGCGTTTGCCGAAACGAGCAGGCTGCTCTCGAAAATGTCCTGCGGCGAGACGACCGGCTCACATTGAGGGGAATGTTTTTTCCATAGCGTTCGCGCAGATTTTTTTGCACGACCGGGTGCGTCAGGTCGAAGTCGCCAAGCCGCCGGATTTTTCCTGTTTTCAATCCCAGGGCGCGCAAATAAATCTTGTAGATGAGTTCGGAGCAATATATGCGTTCATCGCCCCACCCGAAAGCGAAATCGTAGGGTTTTCCCCGGAAGGTTTCCGCGACCTTCCTGATTTTCTCCATCGTTTTTGCCGTCAGAAGGGCGTCGGCGTTTTTCAGCCTTTTGAGCGCGTGTCGGCCATCCCTGCCGCGCGCGATCCATTTTTCCAGCGGCAGATAACGCACAGGGCCGACAGCTTCATAGACATAAAACCGGTTTCCAATTTTCAGGAGGATGCCGCAGTGGGAATGGGGGAGTGGGTCGCCAATTCAATCGCCTTGCTCTGCGCGGAGGAGGAAGAATGAAAAATAAGGTCGCCATCCCGGAATCCGGAGGTGTCCAGGTGTTTTTCCGCCTGCTGCGCAAACCGGAATCCCGCCCGCGAGGAGAGCAGCCAGCGTCACACCCGCCAGATTTCGATAAAAAAGACTTCGCATGCGCTTTTTCCTTCAGGAATTTTCGCCCAACGCCCGGTGCCGGTCGGCGCGAATTTTGGCTAAAGCCTCATGCGCGCAGAGCGGCAGATTACGGCTTCGCCGGAGGGAACGATCCGGATTGCCGCGACGCCTTGCTCCTCTTTGACGCGGGACAGGTTATTTTTCCGCCCTTCGACCCCTGTTGCCCTGTTTTCCGGGTAAAACAGTATACTGCATGTTCGGGTTTCCCGGCAGGAAGGGACAACGGCGCGCCGAGGCCGACGCTTTAGGCGTTCGCGGCCGCGATGCGGCTGCCGTTTCCGCCGCGTTGATCCGCCGGGGACGCCGGGCGGACGGCGGGGAAACCGGCCCGCGAATTTTCCGCAATCCTTTGCCGCAGAGAGGTTTTTCCATCATCATGACCGAAGCAGAATTCGACGCCCTGGCCGGGCAGGGCTACAACCGCGTCCCGGTGACGCTCGAGACCTTCGCCGATCTCGACACGCCGCTTTCCATCTACCTGAAGCTCGCCAACGCGCCCTACACCTATCTCCTGGAATCCGTGCAGGGCGGCGAGCGCTTCGGGCGCTATTCCTTCATCGGGCTGGCCGCGCTCACCCGCATCGCCGTTTATGACAAAAAGGCGCTCGTGCTCACCGGCCAGCGCATCGCCGAGCAGACGGAAGACGAAAATCCGCTCGATTTCATCGCCGCCTACCTCGCCCGCTTCAAGGCGCCGCCCGTGCCGGGGCTGCCCCGTTTCGCGGGCGGGCTGGTCGGCTGTTTCGGCTACGACACCGCGCGCTACATCGAGCCGCGCCTGGACAGGCTGCCGCCCAAGCCCGACGCCTCCGGCCTGCCGGACATCCTGCTGCTCCTCTCGGAAGAACTCGCGGTGGTCGACAACCTTTCCGGCAAGCTGACCCTGGTGGTCTATGCCGAGCCGCAAGTCCCCGGCGCGTACCGGCGGGCGCAATCCCGGCTGCAAGAACTCCTCGCCCGGCTGCGTGAGCCGCTCGTCATCCCGGAGGAAAAACCGGCGGCGGGCGCGGGCGCGCCGGCGGTCTCCCTCTTCGGCGAAAAAGCCTACAAAGCCGCCGTGGAAAAGGCCAAACGCTACATCACCGAGGGCGACATCATGCAGGTCGTGCCCTCGCAGCGCATGGAAAAACCCTTTGCCGCCAGTCCGATGGCCTTCTACCGCGTGTTGCGCAGCATCAATCCCTCGCCCTACCTCTTTTATTTCGACTTCTGCGATTTCCATGTCGTTGGCTCCTCGCCGGAAATCCTGGCGCGGCTCGAAGAAGAGGGCGGCGAGAAGAAGGTCATCCTGCGCCCCATCGCCGGCACCCGCAAGCGCGGCGCGACACAGGCCGAGGACATCGCGCTGGCGGAGGAACTGCGGACGAACGAGAAGGAACGCGCCGAGCACGTGCAGCTCGTGGATCTGGGACGCAACGACTGTGGCCGGGTGGCGCGAATCGGCAGCGTGCGCGTCACCGAGCAGATGGCGATCGAGCGTTATTCGCACGTGATGCACCTTGTCTCCAACGTCGAGGGAATCCTGAAGCCGGATCTGAACGCCATTGACGTGCTGAAGGCGAGCTTCCCGGCGGGCACGGTCTCCGGCGCGCCCAAGCTGCGGGCGATGGAGATCATCCACGAACTCGAACCGGTGAAGCGCGGCATCTACGCGGGGTCGATCGGCTATCTCGATTTTCACGGCAACATGGACCTGGCGATTGCCATCCGCACCGCCGTCATAAAGGACGGCAAGCTCCAGGTGCAGGCGGGCGGCGGCATTGTCGCCGATTCCGACCCCCAGGCCGAATGGGAGGAAACCCGCAACAAGGCGCGCGCGCTCCTCCTCGCCGCCGAGCGCGCGGAAGCCGGGCTGGACACGCGGATGGAACAAGCATGACGCGCCGCGCCGCCAGTCGTGGGATTTTTACGCCTCGCCAAAAGGATTCATGATGAAAAAGAGGTTTTTCGCATTGAGCCTCGCGCTCTTTTTCCCGTTTGCCGCTTGCGCGGCAAGCGAGAACGCCCAGGACTATGACAGGATTGCCAACGCGCATTACCGCCAGGGCGATTACGCCGGGGCGCTGGAAGGGTATCGAAAGGCTTTGGTCATCCGGGAAAAAGCGCTGGGCAAGGATCATCCTTACACGGCGGCGACCTACAACAATATCGCCTTGGTGTACGACAATCAGGGCAAATATGAAGAAGCGCTGGAAGGGTATCGAAAGGCATTGGTCATCCAGGAAAAGACGCTGGGCGAGGAACCTCCTGACACGGCCACGACCTACAACAATATCGCCGTGGTGTACGGCTATCAGGGCAAGTACGAAGAAGCGCTGGAAGGATATCGAAAAGCTTTGGTCATCGAGGAAAAAGTGCTGGGTAAAGACCATCCTTCCACGGCCACGACCTACAACAATATTGCCGCAGTGTACAAGAACCAAGGCAGGCGCGAAGAAGCGCTGGCGGAATACCTCAAGGCGTACCGGATTCGCATCCGCGTATTCGGCGAGGCGCATCCAGAGACCCAAATTGTCCGGGACAGCATGGAAGTGACCTACCAGAAAACCGGTAATCCAGAACCCTTCTCAGCATGGCTTTCCGAAGCAATGAAGGATACCGTAAGATGACGCCCGAAAAGGAAAAGGGAATGGACGGGATACAGGGTTTTCATGGCAATGGTTCAGGCTTGGGCGGTTCGGCGGTATTCCGCGACAAGCCCAAGGCAAGCGCGCGGAACAAAAACGCGGAGAATTCATCCTGCCCTTTGCGAGCGGCCATCTGGAGCGTCCTCGCCATGCTGGGAGAAAGGATGCGCGGCCGGAAGCGGGAAGCCGTCCTGCCGATGCGCATCAACGCGCCGCCATGAGCCTCACGGATGCCCTGGTCGAGCGACGCATTGCCGCCGCGGTCGCGCAAGGCGCGTTCGACGCCCTGCCCGGCGCGGGAATGCCGCTGGCGCTGGAAGACGAACCTCTGGAGCCGAAGGAATTGCGCCTTGCCAATCACATCATGCGCAATGCTGGAATCATACCGCCCGCCGTCGAAAGTCTGCGCGAGCGCGACGGCTTGCGCCGCCAGCTTCAAAACGCCTCTCCCGAAACGCGCAATCGCCTTCTCAGGCGCATTCTCGCGCTGGACATGGCGCTGGAAGCGGAACGCGGCCAAGTCATGAGAATACCGGAAGAATATTCCGAACGGATCGCGCAACGGCTGTCCGGCGAAGAAGGTGGCCCGTCGAGACCCCGCCATGCTGCCGGAACAACCGGGACGCAGATCGACGGCGCCGCGCAAGAAAATGGGGCGTCCTGCGGCTGATTTCCTTTTTTCCGGCGGCGGACCTCCCGCGCGAATTTTCTGTCCCGTCCCCGACATGCCCGGGGCGGCTTTGTCCGCAACTTCTCGTTGCCGCCTCCTCCATTGCCTTTTTTGCCGTCCCGGCGTCCGCCGTCAGTTTCGATTGCGCGGGGACAAGCGCTCCTTTTGTCCGACACCCACGGACGCGCGAAGTGATATTTTCAGAGCCTTTTGCAAAACGCTTCCCCAAGCAGTTGCTGAATTCTGGTCGCGCGCTCTGGAAGCGTGATTTTCCGTCTTCCGCGTCTTTGACGGGATGTCACGGGGGGCTGTTTATGCTGTGGAGATCATTTCTGCCCAATGTTCCCCCACCCCTGCGCCGCACAGGGGGGAATTCGTGTCGCGAGGAGGGGGGAAGCGTCTGTTCAACAGAGCAGGCGCATCCACTGATCCACGCCCAGGGCCAGAATGCCGAACATCAGATGGCTCTTGATCGTGAGATCACCCTTGACCCACACATGCCGTCCGCCGAATTCGTCCTTCACGCGTTCATCCGCTCGGCCACGGCGCGTTCATGGTAGCGCATCGCGTCGGGCGGCTCGAATTCGATCTTTTCGCCGCCGCGCGGGTTGTGGTCGATCAAGGGCACATGACCCATCTGGCGGCAGTGTTCG
>JAITJU010000110.1 GCA_031278735.1 Zoogloeaceae bacterium | reverse complement strand
CAAGACGCCGGAGAGCGTGACGCTTGCCGCCGCCGCCAATGTCAATGGAGACGCGCCGCACGTGATACTCATCGGCGCTTTTGCCGACGCCGCCAATGTGGAGAATCTGAAAAAGAAATTGCGGGAATTGAATATTCCAGTTTATACCGAGGCGCTGGATTCGCCGCAGGGCGTCCGGAAGACGCGGGTGCGCGCGGGGCCTTTCCGCAATCGCGCGGCGGCGGAAGCGGCGCTGGCCAAAATGCGGCGCACCGGCGTCAAGGACTGCCAGGATTGCAAGATTGCGCCGCAGCCATGAGTGACGATGACGGCCTTCGATTACGTTGTTCTGGGCATTACCGCCTGTTCCGTCCTGCTGGGGTTCTGGCGCGGCGTGGTGGGCGAAATCATCGCGCTGGCCGCCTGGGTGCTGGCGTTTTTCGCCGCCCGCTTTTTTGGCGCGGAAGTGGGGCAGGGGCTGTTTGCCGCGCTCATCGACGATGCCGGGTTGCGCATTCTGGCGGGTTGCGTGCTGGTTTTCGTGTTGACCCTCGTCGTGATGGCGCTGGCGCGCATGGCCGCCAGCAACCTGATCCGCGCGTTGGGGTTGGGGTTTTCCGATCGTTTTCTGGGGATTTTTTTCGGTCTGGCGCGCGGCGCGCTGATGGTGCTGGCGCTGATGATTGCTGGCGGCATGACGCCCCTGCCGCGGCAAGCGTGGTGGGCCGAGGCCGAACTTGCGCCGCCGCTGGAAATCGCCGTGTTGGCGCTGCGTCCCTGGCTGCCGGAGGCCATTGCCCAGCGCGTCGACTTCGAGCGCGGCAAGCCGCCGCCTGCCGCCGCGCCGCCCTCCAATCCTCCGCCCGCCGCCGCTTCCGAGGCGCCTTCCCGCGATCCCGCGCGGATTCTGGACGGGGATGGAGATTGACGCGGACTTTTACGATTGACCTTTTCAGGAACTCATCATGTGCGGTGTTTTGGGCGTAGTCGCCACTTCTCCGGTCAATCAGCTGCTCTATGACGGCCTGATGGTGTTGCAGCACCGTGGGCAGGACGCGGCGGGCATT
Source organism: Zoogloeaceae bacterium (assembly GCA_031278735.1). GTDB lineage: Bacteria > Pseudomonadota > Gammaproteobacteria > Burkholderiales > Rhodocyclaceae > Azovibrio. Next base: position 3,431 of record JAITJU010000110.1, on the reverse strand, counting down.
GCCACGGCGGAAGACAATACTTTTTATCTGCACAAGGGGCCGGGTCTGGTGCGCGATGTCTTTCGCACCCGCAACATGCGCGCCTTGCCGGGCAACTGGGGCATTGGCCATTGCCGTTATCCAACTGCCGGGTCGGCCTGGAATTTTGCCGAGGCGCAGCCTTTTTACGTGAATTCGCCGTTCGGCATCACGCTGGCGCACAACGGCAACCTCACCAATGCCGACGCCCTGAAGCGCGACATGTTTGCGCAGAACCTGCGGCATGTGAATACCAATTCCGACTCGGAAGTGCTGCTGAATGTGTTGGCGCATGAGTTGCAGGCGGCGGCGGAAGGGCAGGATCAGGGGCATCGCCTGAACCTGGACGCCATTTTCGCGGCGGTATCCGGCGTGCATCGCCGTTGCCGGGGCGCTTACGCGGTGATCGCCATGATTGCCGGTTACGGTCTCCTGGCTTTCCGGGATCCTTGCGGCATCCGGCCTTTGGTGGTGGGGACGCGCGCCGTTCCCGGCGGCGCGGAGTATCTGGTGGCTTCCGAGTCCGTGGCGCTGGATGCGCTGGGCTTTCGGGCCTTGCGTGACGTCGCGCCGGGCGAGGCCGTGTTCATCAACCTGAATCGCCAGTTCAGCGCCTGCCAGTGCGCGGAAAACCCCCGCCTTGCTCCCTGCGTTTTCGAGTATGTCTATCTTGCCCGCCCCGATTCCGTGATGGATGGCGTCTCGGTCTACGAGACCCGGCTGTCGATGGGCGAATTCCTGGCCGACAAGGTGAGTCAGCGCATTCCGATCGCGGACATCGACGTGGTGATTCCCATCCCGGATTCCAGCCGTCCCGCCGCCATGCAATTGGCGCAGAAGCTCAATCTTTCCTACCGCGAGGGGTTTGTCAAGAACCGTTATGTGGGGCGCACCTTCATCATGCCGGGGCAGTCGATGCGCAAGAAATCCGTGCGCCAGAAGCTGAACACCATAGGGCAGGAATTCCGGGGCAAGCGGGTGCTGCTGGTGGATGATTCCATCGTGCGCGGCACCACCAGTCGGGAGATTGTCGAAATGGCGCGCGCGGCGGGCGCGATCAAGGTGTATTTCGCCTCCGCCGCGCCGCCGGTGCGTTTTCCCAATGTTTATGGCATCGACATGCCGACGCGCGGCGAACTCATCGCCGCAGGAAAGAGCGACGCTGAAATCACGCTTGAAATTGGCGCGGACGCGCTGGTCTATCAGGATTTGCCGTCCCTGGAGGCTTCGATTCGCGTGTTGAATCCGCGCCTGACGGAGTTCGACAGTTCCTGCTTCAATGGCGAGTACATTGCCGGCGACGTGACGCCGGAATATCTGAATGCCGTGGAATCCCGCCGCAACGGCAGGTCATTCGGCACGGAAGAGGACGGCGAGAATTCCCGCCAGATGGTGTTGGGTCTTGCGCCAGAAGAGGAAGGACAGGATTGATGCTGCACGCGCCCATAGCGCCTCCCCTGCCGGACGACGACCTGCGCGCCGAGACCCTGGCCGTGCGCGCCGGGCAGGCGCGCAGTCCGTTTGGCGAACATGCCGAGGCGATGTATCTCACTTCCAGTTTTGTCTTTGAGAACGCGGCGCAGGCGGCGGCGCGCTTTGCCGACGCCGAGGAAGGCAATGTCTACGCCCGTTTTTCCAATCCCACCACGCGCATGTTCGAGGCGCGCCTGGCGGCGCTGGAAGGGGCGGAGGACTGCATCGCCGCGGCGAGCGGCATGTCGGCGATTCTGGCCTTGTGTCTGGCGCATCTGAAGGCGGGCGATCACGTGGCGGCTTCCAATGGCCTGTTCGGCGCGACCGTGCAATTGTTCAACAACATCCTGTCGCGCTGCGGCATTGCGACGACGATGGTCGAGGCCACGGATCTGTCCGCCTGGTCTGCCGCCATCCGCCCGGAAACGCGCCTCTTTTTTCTGGAAACGCCCACCAATCCCCTTACCCGCATTGTCGACATCGCGGCGCTTTCCCGTCTGGCGCGCTCGCGCGGCATTTTGCTGGCGGTAGACAACAGCTTTTGTTCGCCCGCCCTGCAAAAGCCGCTGCAACTGGGCGCGGATGTGAGCGTGTATTCCGCCACCAAATATCTGGATGGGCAGGGCAGGGTGCTGGGCGGCGCGGTCTGTGGCGCGAAGCCGCTCACCGATGAGGTTTTCCGGTTTCTGCGGACGGCGGGGCCGACGCTTTCCGCCTTCAATGCCTGGGTGTTGCTGAAGGGGCTGGAAACCCTGAAGCTGCGCATCGAGGCGCAATCGAAAAATGCCCTCGCGCTGGCGCAATGGCTGGAAGCGCACGAAAAAGTGGCGCGGGTGTATTACCCCGGTCTCGCCTCGCATCCGCAACACGCGCTGGCGCAACGGCAGCAGACGGCGGGCGGCGGCATTGTCAGTTTCGAGGTGAAGGGCGGCGGAGCGGAAGCCTGGCGGGTCATCGACGCGTGCCGTCTCATTTCCATCACCGCCAACCTGGGCGACGTAAAAACCACGATCACCCATCCCGCCAGCACCACGCATGGCCGCCTGTCCCAGGAAGCCCGCGCCGCCGCCGGCATTTCCGACTCCCTCATCCGCCTCTCCGTCGGCCTGGAAGCCCCGCCGGACATCGCGCGCGACCTGGCGCGAGGCATCGGGGGAGGCAGAGGTCAGATAGCAGAGGGCAGATGACAGAGGCCAGAAAATTCATCGACCATTCGTAAGTAACAGAATCGCTTTCAGGGCAACAGGATCGCTTCTAAGATATATCATATATAAGACTTGTATCGGGGCGCGGGGTTCGTGCCATAATCGCGTCCTTTCCCGGCTTCGCCCCAGACCTTTTGCACACGAAAGGAAAACCGTGCTTTCCGCTTACCGTACCCATGCCGCCGAGCGCGCCGCGCTGGGCATTCCGCCCTTGCCGCTGTCGAAGCGGCAAACCGTCGAACTCATTGATTTACTCAGGAATCCGCCTGCGGGGGAAGAAGCCTTTCTTCTGGATTTGCTGACGCATCGCGTGCCCGCCGGGGTCGATGACGCCGCGAAAGTGAAGGCGGAATTCCTTGCCCGTATTGCGCAGGGGGAAGAGACGGTTTCGCTCGTTTCTCCCGAACAGGCGATAAAACTCCTGGGCAGTATGCTGGGCGGCTTCAACGTGAAACCCCTGATTGCGCTTCTTTCCGCGCCGACGGGCGCGATTGCCGCCGAAAGCCTCAAAGGAACCCTGCTGGTGTTCGATTATTTTCACGACGTGGCGGCGCTTGCCCAATCCGGCAACGGCAACGCCCAGGCCGTGCTGCGTTCCTGGGCCGAGGGCGAATGGTTCACCGCGCGTCCCGAAGTCCCGGTCTTGCAAAAACTCACCGTCTTCAAGGTGACGGGAGAAACCAACACCGACGATCTGTCTCCCGCCCCGGACGCCTGGTCGCGCCCTGACATTCC
>JAITJU010000085.1 GCA_031278735.1 Zoogloeaceae bacterium | reverse complement strand
CCTTCACGCAACTGCCCGCGCTCAAGATCAAAGATACGATACCTGTTTTTGTCGTCGCGCCGCATCCCGATCACCAGCAGATTGCCGCGGCTTTGGGCAAAAAACGCGCCGGGCGCTTCCCCTTCTTCCCGCGCGGTGAATTTCGGTTTCGCTCCGGATTCCGTTTTTTGCAGAACAAAGATCCGGGTTTTGTCGGCATGACGCGCGAACAGCCGGAGGCCATCGAAGTTCGGGCAGTTGTGCCCGGAATCCAGGGGAAGCGGCTGGTCGATGACGGGGAAAAGCCCGTCCTCCGGGCGCGCCGCGTACAAACGGCACGTCATGCTTTCGTAATTGTACAGGGCCAGCAAGGGGCCTGTCTCCCTGGCGATTTGTATCCTGTATTCGTGGAATTCCGGCAAGGAAAGCCGCGCGCCCGTCGAATCATATACCTGATAGCGCAACATCGTTTCGTAGGGGCCGTTTTGTATTTTTATTCCGGGCGGCAGCGGCGTTCCGGTGACTTCCATCGTATAAAACAACGTATAAAAAAACTCATGCTCATGGTCATTGAGCGCGATGTGTCCCATGCCTTTATCCGAAAACGGCAGCACCTCGCGCAAATCCCGAATATCCAGAGGCGCGACAAGCCACCTGTTTTCCCCGCGCAGCATGACGATTCGATACGCCTTCCCCCATGAGTGTTCGCCGCCCGCCTCGCCGTCATACCAGCGAGGGGCGCGGCGCGAGAGACGCCCGCCCTGGAAGTGCAGATAGGTATATTTTCCCCAACGACCGTCCTTGCGCGTAATGCGCGCGATCCTCGTTTCATCGTCGATCAGCGGCTTGTTCGCCTCATCCAGCAACGGCTCGAAAACAAGCGCGTCGAATTCATCGGGAATGACGCGCCCGCCGCGGCTGTCCAGCAAAACATGGGCGCCATCTCGCCAGGCGGCAAAGCCAAGGCGATGTTCCTGCGGCAGCGTCATGACGGGGCTGCCTGTTTTTTCATCCAGGATGTATTCGCCATCTTCATCGACGAGATAATCGCTCTCGCGAAACGAGTCCAGCAGGACCGGCGTGATGCGCGCATAGCGGTTTTCCGGGGTGTTTTCCGCTTTTTTCAGCCGATACGGCAGGCATTGGCCTTTTTCCACCGGCACGGCCCGCACATAAATCGACCAGATTTCATTGCCGCGCGCATGGGAAAGCAGCGAGGCGTCGAACGGCGGTTCGCCGCAATCGTCCGCGAACGCATGGGCGGCAACGCACAGCGCCATGCCGATCACGCATCTTTTCAGCAGACGCGGGGCAGTGAAATAACGCATGTCATGCTCCAATCAGGCCGGTTGCGGGCGAAGACGGATCGGCGCGATAGAATTTTTTCGGCATACGCCCGGCAAGATAGGCTTCGCGCCCGGCTTCCACGGCTTTTTTCATCGCCGAGGCCATCAACACCGGGTTTTGCGCGAGCGCGACGGCGGAATTCATCAACACGCCGTCGCAGCCCAGTTCCATCGCCAGCGCGGCGTCGGAAGCCGTGCCCACGCCCGCGTCCACCAGCACCGGAACCTTGGCGTTCTGGATGATCAGCGAAAGATTCCAGGGGTTGAGGATTCCCATGCCGGAACCGATCAGCGAAGCCAGCGGCATGACGGCGACGCAGCCCAGGTCTTCCAGCATCTTTGCCTGTATGGGATCGTCGGCGCAATAGACCATCACCTGAAAGCCCTCCCGCGCCAGGATTTTCGCCGCCTTCAGGGTTTCCGGCATGTTGGGGAAGAGGTTGTCCGCGTCTCCCAGCACTTCCAGCTTGACGAGCGCCTGACCGTCCAGGAGTTCGCGCGCCAGGCGCAGGGTGCGCGCGGCCTCTTCCGCCGTGAAACAGCCCGCCGTGTTGGGCAGGATCGTGTGCCGGGCCGGATCGAGCGCCTCCAGGAGATTTGGCTGGCGCGGATCCTGCCCGATGTTGACGCGGCGAATCGCCACCGTGACGATCTGGGCGCCCGAGGCGTCCACCGCGGCGCGGGTCTCGTCGAAATCCCGGTACTTGCCGGTGCCGATCAGAAGGCGGGAAGAAAAGGCGCGTCCCGCGATCACCAGTTGATCCATGCGATGAAAATCCTGAAAAATCCTAGCCGCCGCCGACCGCCACGACGATTTCCAGCGCGTCGCCAGAAGCGAGGAGGGTGTTCGCGTACTGGCTCCGGGGCACGATGTCGCCATTTTTTTCCACGGCGACGCGCTTGCCCGCGTAACCCAGATGCGTCATCAGGGCGGCAAGATTCGTCAGTGCGTCGGGAAATGGGCGGCGTTCGCCGTTGAGGATGAGTTCCGGCATGAGCGGGAAGAACGAAGGAGAGGGGAGACATAGTTTAGCATCGCGCGTCACTCTTGACGTAGAATCCGCCTTTTTCGCTTCAGGAATCCGGCGGCTTGCAGGGTTTCCTGATCCTCCATACGGATGCTTTCCACCCATTTTGACGTCATTGTCGTTGGCGGCGGTCACGCCGGAACCGAGGCCGCGCTGGCGGCGGCGCGGATGGGGGCGCGGACTTTATTGCTGACGCACAATCTGGAAACGCTGGGCGCGATGAGTTGCAATCCTTCCATCGGCGGCATTGGCAAGGGACATCTGGTCAAGGAAGTAGACGCGCTGGGCGGGGCGATGGCGGCGGCGGCGGATGTATCGGGCATACAATTTCGCATGCTCAATCATTCCCGGGGGCCGGCGGTGCGGGCGACGCGCGCGCAGGCCGACCGCGACCTCTACAGACAGGCGATACGCGCGCGTCTGGAGCGCCAGCCCAATCTTGCCCTGTTCGCGCTGGCCTGTGATGACCTGATGCTGCGGGATGGCCGGGTAACCGGCGTGGTCGCGCAAATGGACACGCATATTCGGGCGAGCAGCGTGGTGCTGACGGCGGGCACTTTTCTGAACGGGCTGATTCATGTCGGAATGCGGCATTATCCGGCGGGGCGCATGGGCGACCCGGCCAGTTGCGCGCTGGCGGCGCGTCTGCGAGAACTCGGTTTGCCGCAAGGACGCCTGAAAACCGGCACGCCGCCGCGCATTGACGGCAAAAGCATAGATTTTTCCGTAATGGCGCGTCAGGATTCGGATGCGCCGCCGCCAGCGTTTTCCTTTCTCGGAAGCGCCCGTCAACATCCCGAACAGCGTCCCTGCTGGATCACGGAAACCAACGCCAGAACCCACGAACTCATCCGCGCCAATCTGGATCGTTCGCCGCTTTACGCAGGCGTAATCGAAGGCGTCGGGCCGCGTTACTGCCCCTCCATCGAGGACAAAATCCACCGCTTTGCCGAACGCGATAGCCATCAGGTGTTTCTGGAGCCGGAAGGACTGGGGACTTGCGCGTTTTACCCGAATGGAATTTCAACCAGTCTGCCTTTTGACGTGCAGCTTGCCCTGCTGCGCACCATCAAGGGTCTGGAAGGCGGCCACATTCTGCGGCCTGGTTACGCCATCGAATACGATTACTACGATCCGCGCGCCCTGAAATCGACGCTGGAAACCAAGGCCATTGCCGGGCTTTTTTTCGCCGGACAAATCAACGGCACCACCGGCTACGAGGAAGCGGCGGCGCAGGGTTTGCTGGCGGGCGCCAACGCCGCCTTGCGGGCAAAGGGGCGCGAACCGTGGACGCTGCGCCGCGATGAAGCCTATCTGGGTGTGCTGGTCGATGATCTGATGACGCGCGGCGTTTCCGAACCGTACCGCATGTTCACCAGCCGCGCCGAATACCGCCTGCAACTTCGGGAAGACAACGCCGATTTGCGTCTCACGGAACAGGGGCGAGAACTGGGATTGGTGGATGAGAATCGCTGGGCGGCCTTCGCGGAAAAACGCGAAGCCATCGAGCGCGAGCGCGAGCGGCTCAAGTCGACCTGGGTCAATCCCGCCATCCTGCCGCCGGATGCGGCAAGGCGGGCGCTGGGCAAGGCCATCGAACGGGAATATTCGCTCTTTGACCTGCTGCGCCGCCCCGAGGTTCGCCACGCCGCGCTGCCGACCTGCGGCGCTCCGCCCGTTGCCCTTGATCCGCAGGTTGTCGAGCAGGTCGAAATTCAGGCCAAATATCAGGGATACATTGATCGGCAAAAGGAAGAAGTCGCCCAAAGCGCCGCCCATGAAAATCTGGCGCTGCCGCCCGAACTGGATTATGCCCTCGTGCCGGGGCTTTCCCGCGAGGCGCAACAAAAGCTCGCGCAGCATCGACCGGAGACCCTGGGGCAGGCAAGCCGCATCCAGGGCATTACGCCAGCGGCCATTTCGATTCTGCTGATTCAGTTGAAGCGCATGTCGCCAAAAAATCATGAACCAACAGCTTGAGCGCGGCATTGCGGCGCTGGGCGTCGAGTTGCCGGAGGGCGCGCCGGAAAAGCTGCTTGCCTACCGCGATCTGCTCATCAAGTGGAATCGGACGTACAATCTCACGGCGCTGAAAACCCCGGCGGACATCCTCACCCGCCATCTGCTTGATTCGCTGGCGATTTTGCCCTGGGTCGACAGTCTCGAACCTTTGTCTTCCGCGCTCGATGTCGGCAGCGGCGGCGGCCTGCCGGGGCTGGTACTGGCCATTGCCCGTCCGCGCCTGCGATGGATGCTGGCGGACGCGGCGCAGAAAAAGGCGGCGTTCCTGCGTCAGGCGGCAATCGAGCTGGCCTTGCCGCAGGTCGAGGTCGCGTGCGCGCGCGTGGAGCATTTGACGGGACGCCATTCCCTCGTCCTTGCCCGCGCTTTTGCCGAACTGAAGCATTTCGTCGCGCTCACCCGTCACCTGCTGGCGGCGGGCGGGCATTGGCTGGCGATGAAAGGACAAAGGCCCGACGCCGAACTCGCCGCCCTGCCCGCCTGGGTTCGGGTAAACAGCATCCAGCCGCTCGCCGTGCCGGGTTTGGATGCCGAGCGGCATCTGATCATTCTTGCGGAGACTACGGAAAAATGAAGACGTGCTTTTTGCGTTATGCCCTTATTGGCGCGCTCTGGCTGCCCCTTGCGGCACAGTCCGCCAGTTTTGATTGCTCGTCGGCAAAAAGCGCGTTCGAGCAGGCGGTTTGCGGCGACGCGAAACTTTCCGCGCTGGATGAGGAAATGGCGCAAGGTTTTCGCGCGGCGATGGAAAAAATGGCGGACGGGAAAGCGGCTTTTCGCGCCCAGCAGCGCGCGTGGCTGGCGTGGATGCGGAAAAGATCGGCGCCCGATCTGGAAGACGCCTATCAATGGCGCATTCAATATCTGAATGAATTGCCGATTTTTCCGGCGGTCGACGCGGCAATGGAAAAAGTCGCGGACGGCCCCGTGTTTTCCACGACGCTGACGGCGCAAGAAACGCGGTACACGCTGAACATATACATGCTGAACGCCTGCAAGGACCCGGATTTCTGCGAAGGGCCGACACAGTTGCGTTTTTTCCGGCAGGACGGGACGAAGGCTCCGCAGATCATCAACATGCCCAACCTCTTTGCCTTCAAGGGGAATTCGGTGGAGGCGCTTCTGGCCGAGGACGGCGGCCTGGATGTCTGCATTCAGAGCGGCGTAAACAGCAAGGAGGTCTATCGGCTCGATCCGCGGGAATCCCGTCTCGTTTTCCGCCGCAGTCTCGATCAATCCGCGGGCGGCCCTTATTATAGAACCTGCGAATATCAGGATCAGGAATGAAGTCGGCATGATGAATAGCCCCCAATCGCCCTGCCGCCGCCATGCGCCGTGACCACCCTTGCGGGAAAGCGTTCGCGGATGGGGAACGGGGCTGTCCCGTCCGTTGCCGTTTTGCCGCTTTTTGCCGCTTTATCCTGTATTCTGCGAAAAATCCGACCAGAGGCACACCATGAACATCATCGCCATCACCAATCAAAAAGGCGGCGTCGGCAAGACGACGACGGCGGTCAATCTGGCGGCCAGTCTGGCGCATCTTGGTCATCGGGCGCTGCTGATCGATCTCGATCCGCAAGGCAACGCCACCACCGGCGCGGGCATCTTCAAAAAAGAGGCGTTGCCCACCGTCTATCAGATGCTGCTGGGGCAGGCCGCGTTCGGGCAGGTGTGTCTTTCGACCGAGTACGGCTTCGACATCCTGCCCGCCAACCGGGAATTGGCCGGGGCGGAGGTGGAGCTCGTGGAAATGGAACGGCGCGAATACCGCCTTGCCAACGCCCTGAAGAGCGCGCCTTACGATTTCGTGCTCATTGATTGTCCGCCCGCGCTGAACCTGCTCACGCTGAATGGTCTGGTCGCCGCCGACGCGGTGCTGATCCCCATGCAGTGCGAGTATTACGCGCTGGAAGGGCTTTCCGATCTGGTGGACACCCTGAAAAAAGTGCGCGCGCATCTGAATCCGCCGCTGGTCATCGAGGGACTGTTGCGCACCATGTACAACCCACAGAGCACGCTTACCCGGCAGGTTTCCGATGAGCTGGAGCGGCATTTCCCCAGCAAGGTGTATCGCACCATCGTGCCGCGCAATGTGCGCCTTGCCGAAGCGCCTTCCTACGGCAAGCCGGTGCTGGCCTTCGACAAGAATTCCAGGGGCGCGCAAGCCTATCTGGAATTGGCCAAGGAAATGCTGAGTCGCTTGCAAAATGAGGTCACGTC
>JAITJU010000047.1 GCA_031278735.1 Zoogloeaceae bacterium | reverse complement strand
TGTCGAGACCGCCGAGCGCGCGTTCCGCTTGGGCAACCAGATTTTTGCAAAACGCCTCGGCGCGCAGGTCGCCGTAAATTACGACGGCTTTCCGGCCTTCGCGGCGGATGAGGTCGATCACTTCTGCGGCATCGGGTTCTTCGTCCGGCAGGCAGTTGATCACGATGTCGGCGCCTTCGCGGGCATAGGCAATGGCAACGGCGCGGCCAATGCCGGAATCGCCGCCGGTAATCAGGGCGCGGCGTCCGGCAAGACGCCCGGAGCCGCAGTAACTCGTTTCTCCGCAGTCGGGCCTTGGCGTCATGTCGCGTTGAAGTCCGGGCCACGTTTGCGCCTGTGTCGGCTGATCGTTCGGAAACCGGGCGCGCGGGTCTTTCAGCGGCGGAACATCGCCTGGCCGTTGCGCCGACGCGCTTCCCGCTATTGTCGGCAGGGAGACCGCCGCCAATCCGGCAATGGCCGCGCCCTTGACGACGGAACGACGGCCTGCGTCCATGCCGCCTTCGACACCTGATTTACCTGCTGTTGTCTTTCTGGTCATTCTGGTTCTCCTTTTGTGATGGTTTGACGAAACCCGTCTGTTCCTCCCGTATTCACACCGGAAAAATCCGCGCGGGATGAAACGGATGCGCATATGCGCGCCGCAATCCGGAGTAGAATCCTTGGAGTTGGCTCCAGGTCAACAGGTTTCGCAAGATTTTTTTGGACGGACGATGAATGAGCATGACGATCTCGGAAGTCGGCAAAAAATACGGCCTCACGCCGGATACCCTGCGCTATTACGAACGCATCGGCCTGATTCCGGCAGTGGGACGCGGCGCGGGCGGCATCCGCCAGTACACGGAGTTTGACCATAACTGGATCGACTTCATCAAATGCATGCGCGGCGCGGGCGTCCAGGTGGAGGCGCTCATTGCCTACGTCGCGCTGTTCCAGCAAGGCGACGCGACGGTCAACGCGCGAAAACAGATTCTCATTGAACAGCGCGCCCAGATCGCGGCGCGGCTGGCTGACATGCAAAAAATGCTGGATCGGCTGGATCAAAAGATCGCGCAATACGAAAACACCATCATGCCCGTGGAAAGGAAATTGCAGGAAAAAGGCAAACCCGCGAAAAATGCCCGGTTGCGCGCAAAGCCTTCATGACCCTACAATCTCGACGCCAAACCGGACAAGCCCCATGATGACCTTCCTCAAGATTGCCGCGATGCTCTGTCTTCTCCTGGCATTTCTTTACGGGGGTTTTGTCGCTCATTTTCAGTACAGCCTGCATGACCCGTCGGCCAGCGCGCCGTTGTATGATGGCCCCGTCATTCCCGACGACCGGCAAAAACCGCTTCCCTCACGCTTTGGCCATGAAACCGCGGCGGCTGAAATCGTCGAGGGTTTGGATTTGCGGGGAAAAACCATCGTCATTACCGGCGGACACAGCGGCACGGGGCTGGAAGCGGTAAAGGCGCTGACTTCCGCGGGCGCGACCGTGATCGCGTTGGCGCGCGACGTGGAGCGCGCCCGGGAAAACCTGCGGGGAATCGCGCCTGTGGAAATCGAAGCCGTCGACCTGCTCCAGCCGGAATCCATTGACGCCTTTGCGGAAAAATTTCTCGCCTCGAACCGCCCCCTGCATGTTCTGATCAACAGCGCCGCCATCATGGGCACGCCGCTGGAAAGGGATCGCCGGGGATACGAACGCCAGTTCGCCACCAACGCGCTCGGCCATTTCGCCCTGACCATCCGGCTTCTTCCCGCGCTGGAACGGGCGAACGGGGCGCGTATCGTGAATCTTTCCTCGCGCGGACATCGCGCGGGCGGCGCGCTTTTCGACGATATTCATTTCGAGCATACCGAATATTCCGGGATGCGCGCCTACGCGCAGTCGAAAACCGCCCTGGCGCTCCTGACGGTCAAACTGGACGCCCTGCTGCAAGAACGGAACATCCGTGCCTATGCCGCGCACCCTGGCCCGGTTCCCTCGACAGACCTGTTCGCGGCGGGACGCGTCGGCTCTGATTCCCCCCATGCGGTGCGGCTTGCGAGATTGCATGCCAGGCTCGCGCGCGCCCTCCATGTCACGGAAGTATTGAATTTCTTTCGCCGCCCCAAAAATGTCGGCGACCTGTACAAGACGGCGCAACAAGGCGCGGCGACGACCGTCTGGGCCGCCGTGAGCAAGGATTTGGAAGGCATTGGCGGCGTCTATCTGGAAGACTGCGACATCGCCGTCCTCGTGCCGGATGGAAGCCCCGCGCCTTTCGGCGTCAGGCCGTGGGCGCTGGACAAGGAAGCGGCGGAACGTCTCTGGCGGCTTTGCGAAGAGATGACGGGCATTCGCCTGGCGGCGCGCGCGCCATGAACACCGCTTCGCCCTTGCGCGTCCGTCGCCAGGGCATTGCCGCTTCAAGCCCCGCCGGATTGCGCGCTTTCCTGCTGGACTCCACGCCAATTGAGCGCGCGGGCTGATTCAGCGCGCGGCATTTGCCGACACATCCCCGGCGCGTCCCTTTCCCCCGATCCGCCAAGGCCCAACCTTTGGCGTCTCCGTTTCAGCCGCGCCCGTCCGAAGCGGGTTTGAACGGCGTCATTCGCGGCAGCCAGCGCGGCACTTCGCGCTTGTACGCCAGATAATCCTGGCCGAAGCGTTTTTCGAGTCCTTTTTCTTCGACGAAGGGGAAATAGAGCATATTGCCTCCGAAGAAAAGCGCGAAAACACCCATGGGCAGCCAGGAATTCAGCAACAGCGCCTCGGCGGCCAGCAGGATCAGCACGCTCGTTATCATCGGATTCCTCACATGACGGTAAGGCCCTTCGATGACCAGTTTTTTGGGCGGATTCCAGGGCGCTGGCGTCCCGCGTCCTTTTTTCCCGAAAAGCCACATCGTCCACCCGGCAAGCGACAGCCCGGCGCACAGGAGGACGATCCCCGCGCCGAACAGGGGAACCGAATT
>JAITJU010000034.1 GCA_031278735.1 Zoogloeaceae bacterium | reverse complement strand
GTGGATGGCGCGGCGCGTCGGGGCTGGAAAATCGTCCGAGGAACCCTATATTGCGAATATTGAATTTCAGGAGGAAAAAACATGATGCAACAACGATCCATGCGCTCGATCCGAGTGTTTCTTGCCGTGTTTTTGCTGCTGGCGGGCGGTGTTCAGGCGCAGACGACAAATGCGGGGACGGCGGCGCGTTCGCTCCCTGATTTTGCCGATTTGGCGGATCGGCAGGGGCAGGTGGTGGTCAATATCAGCACCACGCAGGTTGTGAGCGGACGTTCCGGCGCGCAGATTTTTCCGGGCTTCCCGTTTGACGAGGATGACCCCATGTCCGATTTTTTCCGGCGCTTCATCCCGCGCGGATTGCCCGGCGCGCCGCGTGAATCGGAACGGCATTCGCTGGGTTCCGGCTTTATCATCACGCCGGACGGTTACATTCTGACCAACGCGCACGTTGTCGATTCCGCCGATGAGGTGAAGGTGCGCCTGAACGACCGGCGCGAATTTTCCGCGCGCATCATTGGCGCGGATCGGCGCACCGATGTGGCGTTGATCAAGATTGAGGCGACAGGACTATCGGCGGCGCGTCTGGGCAACCCGGAAAAACTGCGCGTGGGCGAATGGGTGGCGGCGATTGGGTCTCCGTTTGGTTTCGAGAATTCAGTGACGGCGGGCATTGTTTCCGCCAAGGGACGGTCTTTGCCGCAGGAAAATTATGTGCCTTTCATCCAGACGGACGTGGCGGTCAATCCCGGCAACTCCGGCGGGCCGCTCTTCAACATGCAGGGCGAAGTGGTGGGCATCAATTCGCAGATTTACAGCCGCAACGGCGGCTACATGGGGTTGTCGTTCGCCATTCCCATTGACGTGGCGATGGAAGTGCAAAGCCAGTTGCGCGTTTCGGGCAAGGTGAGCCGCGGACGCATGGGCGTGGTGATTCAGGAGGTGACGCGCGAGTTGGCCGAGTCTTTCGGTCTGGAAAAAACGGTGGGCGCGATTGTCAATTCCGTGGAAAAAGGCGGCCCCGCCGATCAGGCGGGAATTGAGGCGGGCGACGTGATTCTGCGTTTTGACGGCAAGGAAATCGTCAGTTCCAGCGACCTGCCGCGCATCGTGGCGGCGAGCAAACCCGGCAACAAGGCGAGAGTGCAGGTGTGGCGCAAGGGCGCGGCGCGTGAATTGATCATGACGGTGGGGGAAATCCAGGAAGAAAAATCCGAGCGGGAAGCGCGCGCGCGGCGTGCGCCCAAAGCGGAGCGGGAAACCACCCGACTGGGTCTGGTGGTGAGCGAGCTTTCCGCCGAACGGCAGCGGCAACTGGATGTCAATGGCGGCCTGGTGATCGAGGAAATACGGAATAACGCCATCCGTGCGGATTTGCGCGTGGGCGACGTCATTCTTGCCCTGATCAGCAAGGGGGCGCGCATCGAGGTTCGCGGCGTGGAGCAATTCAATAAACTCCTTGCCGCCCAGGATAAAAAACTGGTCACCCTGCTGGTGCGGCGCGGCGATCAACAGGTGTTCATCACCATCAAGGACATCGGTGATCAATAAACGGAGGACGGCGGGCAGGAAGACCATGCCCGCCCTGACCCTGATCAGCCGTTCCTATTGCAGCCTTTGTCGTGAGATGGAGGCGGCGCTGCAACCCTTGTTGGCGGAATACGGCGTCACGCTGGAGGTGCTGGATGTCGACGCCGATCCGGCGCTGGCGCGTTACGATGAACTGACGCCGGCGCTGCTGCTGGAGGGGACGGAACTCTGCCATTATTTTCTGGACGAGGGCGCGGTCAGGATGGCGCTGGCGGACGCGATGGCGCGGTGACTGTTCGTTTTGAATGATTCATTCTTGCGGGGCGGACGACATGCCTTGCGCTTCACGCGGAAACGCCATGTTTGCGCGCTTGCGGCGTCAAGGTAAGATAACGCCTGGTTGGAAGCGCGCCCGCGCATGAAAATTTTGCTGTCCACGACGAGGATTGGGAAACGCCATGATTTTTGACATCGACAATGAAACGCTGCCGCGCGAGGAGCTGGAAACCCTGCAATTGCGCCGTTTGCAGGCAACGGTGGCGCGCTGCTATGAAACCATAAAGTTTTACCGCGAGGCGATGGATGAATTGGAAATCAAGCCGCATCACATCCAGAGTCTTGCCGATGTCAAGTTCCTGCCCTTTACCAAGAAAGACCAGTTGCGCGACAACTATCCTTTTGGCATGTTCGCTGTTCCCGCCGATCAGGTGGCGCGGGTGCAGGCCTCGTCCGGGACTTCGGGAAAGCCCGTGGTGGTGGGCTATACGCGCCGCGATGTCGCCAATTGGGGCGCATTGGGGGCGCGTTGTCTGGGCGCGGCGGGGTTGGCGCCGGGGGATCGTCTGCACAACGCCTATGGGTATGGGTTGTTCACGGGCGGCATGGGGCTGCACGGCGCGGCGGAAACACTGGGCGTGACGGTGGTGCCCATGTCGGGCGGGCAGACCCAGAAGCAGGTGATGTTGTTGAATGACCTTGCGCCCACCGCCTTGAGTTGTACGCCGTCCTATGCCCTGAACATTGCGGAGGAAGCGGAAAAGCTGGACATCGACATTCGCAAGCTGCCGCTGCGCGTGGGGCTTTTTGGCGCGGAGCCGTGGAGCGAGGAAATGCGTTATGAACTGGAATCGCGCATGGGGATTGACGCGCTGGATATTTACGGCCTGACTGAACTCATGGGGCCGGGCGTGGGCATTGAGTGTCTGGAAGGGAAGAAGGGGCTGCATGTCTGGGAAGATCATTTTCTGGTCGAATGCGTGGATATTGACACGGGCGAACCGTTGCCGCCGGGGGAGAGGGGCGAGATCGTCATTACCTCGTTGACCCGCGAAGCCTTTCCCATGTTGCGTTTTCGCACGCGCGACATTTCCGTGCTGGATCTCGCGCCCTGCAAATGCGGGCGCACCCATCTGCGGATGCGCCGCATCACCGGACGCTCGGACGATATGCTGATCATTCGCGGCGTCAATGTTTTCCCCACGCAGGTCGAGGCCATTCTGATGCGGACGGAAACGCTGTCGCCGTTTTACCAGATCGAGGTTTTCCGCGAAGGCTTCCTGGATTCGCTGCGCATCAACGTCGAGGCCAGTCCGCCGCTTTACGCCAAGGGACAGACGTACATGGATCACGTTGCCGCCAAGGTGCAAAAAGACATCAAGGATTTTATCGGCTTGAGCTGCGAAGTCCGGGTGCACCCCACCGGATCGGTCGAACGCTCGATGGGCAAGGCGGTGCGGGTGCTCGATCACAGGAAGGCGGCGGGGGCGGCATGAAAACCCCGGACGGACTCATCGGCGCGGGCGCGGCGGCGCACATCGAGCACCTGGCCGAGCCGCCCTTCACGCCGACGGGGGACAATATGAGCGCGCGCGCCTCATCCAGCACGTCCTGCGGGATGCCTTTGGCGCGCAGGGCGTCCATGACCCGGTACGCGCTGATTGCATCATACGGAACCACCAGCCCGGATTGCCTTTCCGGGTAAATATCGAATTCAAACCCTTGTTTGGTCAGTTGATATTTTTTCGGGCGCGGGCTTGCGACGAGTTCCTCTTCGTCACGCAAGCTGCTCATGGCAACGAGCGAAATGCAGAAATCGGCGTCATGCGTCGTTTCGGCATATTGGCTGGGCGCATTGCCGACCGCGTGCAAGTAAACGGCGATGCCGCCGATGAAAACCGTGTCCTGCGGATAATGCGCGCAGATGTCTTTGCAGAGGGGAAAGCAGGGGAACATACTCCGGGAACGGGAAAAAAGCGGCAACCTGGCGCTTTCCCTGTGTCTGCTTTCAAAAATGTGCGTAGTTCAGCTTTCCCACGGATTGACGAGGCTTGCGCCCGTGGGCTTGAAATCGACCACATTACGTGTGACCACGGCCATGCCATGCACAAGGGCAGTCGCCGCGATGAGCGCGTCGCGCTCGCCGCGTCTGTCGGGCACATGCAGCCGGGCGCAGCGTTGCGCCACGGCGGTATCGACGGGCAGGACGCGGCCTGAGAATTCGGGCAATACGCGCTGCTCCAGCCAGGCGCGCAGCGCGGCTCCCTGGGAAGCGTCCTTGCGCTCGACCGACAAAACGCCAAGTTCCAGTTCCATGATGCTGATGGCCGAAATATAAAGATCGGCGGCATCGACGCTTTCCGCCCATGCCGTCACGTTCGCGTCGGCTCTGCCAAGGCGAACCTTGCGTAGTTCCGACACCACATTGGTATCGAGGACGTACATCATGAAAAATCGGCAATCCGGGTTTCGATGGTCACGCGCGGCGGATCGAATTCGATGTTGGCGTCCCCCGGCATCGCCAGCGCGTCGGCAATATTGCGCCGCTGCCGCGTGAGCCGTTGGTAATCCTCAAAGCTCATGAGCACATGGGCTGGACGACCTCGATCCGTGATGAACACCGGCCCCCTGTTTGCGGCCTGTTTCGCTTCGCTTGTTCCCTGATTGAACTCGCGGCTTGATAAAGTGGTGATGGTCATGGCGGCCTCATTCGCATGGACGATGTAGAAATGTTACTACATTAATTGCGCGAAGGCAAACTTCCGCGAAAGTTGCGCAATTTCCATTACAACACATGGGTTGCGGTTTTGCTCAACGACGTGCTAACATGTATATACTTTCGAGGAGAGATGTCATGCGCACGGTTTTTCACACGCGACAGTTCAAGGCCGGTAACTCACAAGCCGTCAGGCTGCCGTCGAAGGTGGCGTACCCGCCAGAAACGGAGCTAACTATCTCCCGGATTGGAGAGAAAATCATCATCGAACCGGCAGCGGAAACGCTGGATGGGTTCGTTGATTTCCTGTGCACAGTCGGCGAGCGGCATGACGGTCAGCGTGTCGAGATGGATGTTCCTGAAAGGGATCAGGAATGATCAAGGGGATGCTGGACACCAACATCCTGATCTACATTTCCAAAAAACATCCGCCGGAAATCATGGAGAGATTACGAAAGTTCAGGCGAGGGGAAATCGCAATCAGCGCCGTTGTCTGGGCAGAGTATGCCGTTAGTTTGTACAAGGCTGGAATAGATGGCGGGCAGATTGATCGGTTCATCGACGTTCTTCCATTCGACAGGGCGGCAGGCGACCTGTTCGGCAAGCTCACGGCAAAGTATCCCGACAGGACAAAGGGATTTGATCGCTTGATCGCCGCCCATGCCATCGCTGCGGGCGTCAAGCTCATCACGAACAATGCGGTCGATTTTGCGCGGTATCTGAACGATGGCCTGATCGTCGAGAACTGGGCTTGATTTGCGCAATTTTCATTGTTTCCGCGATTTTCCGGTAGACTTTTTGGAAAATCTGTGGATGCGCCGCGAATTTCATGTTACCGTTGCATCATATTCTGTGACGGAAGGAGCGCACCATGAGTTTCAGCGGCATGGGCGGGTCAAACGACGGCATCGATCCCGTCAGCGGGATGCCGAGGAACTACGCGGCCTACCGGCTCATCGCGCAGCCGGAGATCAACCGCGCGCACGATGAGGCGCAGAAGCAGGCGCAGGGGCAGATCAACAATTTGCATAGCGAATGGCAGTTTGAGAAAGCCGAGGCCGACCATTGGCACACAGAGGCATTGAGGTTGTCGGATGTAGCTCAAAAAAATTATGACTTAGCTATGACTGTGCAAAAAGTAGCTAATTCTGCGTTGATAGAAAAAAACAAGGAAGCCGCTCATTGGTACAACGAAAGTATGAGGTTGTCGGATTTATGCAAATCGGAAAAAGCGCGTGCCGATCAGAATTACGCAGAATGTGAAAGGCTTGCGGAACTAGCCAACAAGAATTTTGCCGCATACGAGGAAGCCGTCTCCGCCTGGGAATCCGCGAAAGATCAAGCCAACACGAATTACGATGAGTGCATGAAGCTGATAGAGCTTGCCAACAAGAACCACTACGAGTGCGAAGCGGAGAAAGCGCGTGCCGATGCCGCCGAAAGCAATCTTGCCGAGATCCAGGAGTATGTGAAGAAGCTGGAACAGGACGCGCGGGATCTGTTGCGCGACAAGGAGGAGTACAAGTCGGCGTTTACTTCTGGCGCTGCCTACCTGCAAGCCTGCATCAACGTGTTGAGACTGGATTCCGCCTCCCCGGAGATCAAGGCAGCCATCCTGCGGCAGGGGAGGCAGGGGACGGAAAGTGGCGATGACCCGGAAACGCCCGCGCCTGTCGAAGGGTTCGCGGGCAAGGCCAAATCGTTGGCGGACAAATTTTCGGGCTGGCGCAAACAGATCGAGGCCGCTGGCGGGCAAGGGCAAAGCGCCCGGCCTGCGGCGGCAGCGGAAGAACATTCCATTATTGAGGAGAAATCATGAGTATTGCAGGAGCGGCGGCGGCAATAGGTAAAGTCGGGGCAGCAGCCGACAAGGTATCGGGAGCGGTAGAGGCTGCCGGAAACCTTGCTGGCGGCAACGGGCAGCAGCAACAGGCGTCTGGCGGCGCGGAGGGAATGCAGCAAAATGTTGCCAACGCGGCAGGAAAACTCAAGGACGTGCTGGAAATCGCTGATACCGTGGCGACCTTCGTGCCGGGCGTGGGTCTGGCGGCCAAGGCTGCTATCAAGGGAGCCAAGGAAGGCTGCGGCCTGCTCGAAAAATGCCTGGACGACAAGAACAGCGGACTGGCGCCAGCGCAGCAGGATCAATTCATCCAGCGGCAGATGGATACGACAGACTTCAAGGTCGCGTTCAATAATTTTTCGCCAGAATTCCAGGAGCGTGTCGCTGGCATGTCGCCCAATGCGCAGGATTACAAGCAGGGTTGCGCTCCCTACGCGAATCTCCCGGAGGACGCGCAGGGACAGTCCGTTAAAAATATCGGGCAGCAACTGTCCGGCTTCGTCAAGTCCATCAAGCCTATTCTGGAGATCGCCGATACCGCGGCTCCCCTCGTGCCGGGCGTGGGCGTAGCGGCCAAGGCAGCCATCCACGCGGTTAAGGAAGGTGTGGACATGGCCGACAAGGCTTTGGACGCGACAGGACATGAAAATGCTCCTGGAATTCCAACGCAGGGGCAGTTTGCCCCAGCGCAATAGGGATCCCCCCTACAAACACAACCTATCATTAGTGTGGAATGCGGCCTCACAGAAAACGCCGATGTAGTCGGCGCGATCAATATACTGGCGCGGGGACACCGCGTCGCAGTCTGTGGAGAGTTGGCGCAGCAGGCCGCTCGGTGAAGCAGGAACCCGCCGAAGCGATTCAACCCGGCTCGATGCCGGGCTGAACGCCGTAGAAATCCCCGGCCTTCAGGCCGGGGAGGATGTCAACTGCCCATCATTGCCGTATTCTGTGCTGCCCTGTGGTGGCGATGGCGGAGACGGAGGGATTCGAACCCTCGATACGGGTTTTGCCCGTATGCTCCCTTAGCAGGGGAGTGCCTTCGACCTCTCGGCCACGTCTCCAGAAGGCGCGCATCATACAGGCAATTGCCGCAAAACGCTACCGGGGACAGAGGGCGGAATACCGGCGCGGTTGCCGGTTTTCCATCCTTTCCGCTGCTCCTCGATCCCCTGAAACCGTGTTATTCTGCGTCCCGGAGCGTTCATTTTGATGCTGTTGGTTTACTTTCCGGGCGGATCATGAGGCTGTTGTCGTGCGTTTCTTTTGGCGGATATTGCCGCCCGGTCTCGTTTGTTCCTGTATCTTGATGCCTGCCGTGATGCCGCCGTTGCCGGATTACATCGCAAGGCCAGGAGGTTTGTCATGTTAGGTTGCCGCTTGCCGTTCCTTGTCTTTTTTGCGCTGGCGCCGGGGTTTGTCCTGTCCGCGCCGAGGCCTGGGCTTCCGAAAGCCGCGGACGCGCCTTCCCATTCCTGTGACGCGCCTTTTGTCCTGCCGGATCGGGCGCAAATGGAAAACAAGGTGCGGGAGTATCTGCTTCTTTCCGAACAGGCGCTGGCCATGCGCGCCGTGGCGATACGTCTCTACAACGATTTGCAGGCCAGGAGGCGTCAGGGGATTCCCTTGCGCGGCGAGGATTTGCTTGTCATCCAGCAGGGCGCTGCGGACTTGCTTGCGCAGCGCGATGTGCTTCTGGCGCTGGCGCTGGAGCATGAATGCTGGACGCATCGGCCACCGGAAGCTGGCGAGGCGGGCGACATTCAGCGCGCGGGGGTGTTGATTTCGCTTTCCGCCGCGCTGACGCTGTATGACAATTATCTATCCGCCATTTCCCTGTTCCGGGACGATATCCGGTTGCGCCAGCTTGTGAACCGGGGGGACAAGGGGTTCGACGTTCCCGCCAATGCGTTGTTGCGCGTCGACCAGATGTTCGCTTCGTCGAAAAATCGCCGCCGGGTGCGTCGGGCGATTCAATGGCGCCGACAATATGCGCAGGTGGAGAATTCGCCGTTCGAGGGGTATGCGTATCTCCTGCGCTCCATTGATCAGAGTCTGTTCTATTACTTGGTGCAGCAGCGGCGCAATCCGCTTTCCGTGTTGGGAAGCGCGTTTCGCATGGCGGGCAACGTGGCTGTGGATGTTTTGAGTGGTTTGGGCAAGGAAGGCGCGTATGTTTCCAGTTTCCTTTTCGGCAATGCCGCGGGGTTGGTGGAGACCCGGCGCGGCAAGCTGGAGCGTCGCCCGGACGTGCTCGAAAAGGCGGGCGGCCTGCTTCGGGCGGGCGACATTTTGTTGGAAAAGACGCCGTTTCGTCTTACGGACACCTTCATTCCCGGCCATTGGGGACATGCCGCCGTCTGGGTGGGCGGCGAGGAGGAACTGAAAGCCCTGGGCATATGGGATGACCCGCTGCTGTTGCCCCGTCAGGCCGAAATCCGGGCGGGAAAAAGCGTGGCCGAGGCGCTGCGTTCCGGTGTGGAAATGAATACCCTGGCGCATTTCATGAATATCGACGATCTGGCGATCCTGCGCCAGCCCGCGTTATCGGACGACAGGCGCCGGGAAATCATCCTGCAAACCCTGCGTCAGGTGGGCAAGGAATACGATTTCAATTTCGATGCGGAGAGCACCGACCGTATTTTCTGTTCCAAGCTGATTTATCTGGTCTATGGCGACATCGCCTGGCCTACCAGCCGTCTTCTGGGGCGTTTCACCGTCAGTCCCGACGACATTGCCCGCCGCGCGCTCGGCGATGCCGCGCTGGATATCGTGCTCCTTTACCACGATGGCGAACTCACGGACGCCCCGTATGCCGACATGGCGAAATTTCTTGGCGGCCAGGAGCGGCAGAAGGCAGGGGACGAAAGACGGGAGAAAAAATGACGGATTCTTGCCGGGACATTTTCGTCACAAAGCCCAGCCTGCCGCCGCTTGAGGAATTCATTCCCAGTCTGGAGGCGATATGGGAATCCGCCGTCCTGACGAACGGCGGGCTGTTTCATCAGCGTTTCGAGGCGGCGCTGGCCGAATATCTGGGCGCGAAACATCTCTGTCTGTTCGTCAATGGCACCATTGCCCTGCTGACGGCCTTGCAGGCGCTGCGCGTCACCGGGGAAGTCCTGACCACGCCCTTTTCCTTCGTGGCGACTTCCCATGCCCTGTGGTGGAACGGCGTCAAGCCGGTTTTTGTCGATATCGACGCCAGCATGAACATGAACCCCGAAAGGCTGGAGGCGGCGATCACGCCCCGGACGACGGCGATTCTGGCGGTGCATTGCTATGGGCGTCCCTGTGATGTCCGGGCGATTCAGGACATTGCTGGCCGCCATAACCTGAAGGTCATCTACGATGCCGCGCACGCTTTCGGTGTGCGGGATGAGGGCGGCAGCGTCCTGCGGCACGGCGATCTTTCGGTGTTGAGCTTTCACGCCACTAAGGTGTTCAACACCTTCGAGGGCGGCGCGATCATCTGTCCGGACGAAAAGACCAAGCAGCATATCGACGATCTCAAGAATTTCGGTCATGCCGACGAAGTGACGGTTGTCGCTCCCGGCATCAATGGCAAGATGAACGAATTCTGCGCGGCATTGGGTCTGCTGCAACTGAAACATATCGACGCGGCGCTGGCGCGGCGCGCGGGCGTAGACGCCCGTTACCGGGAGCGGCTGAAGACGGCGCGCGGCATTCAGTGCCTGGAGCGCGCGGCTGGGAAAAGCGGCAACTACGCCTATTTCCCCATTCTGGTGCGGGAAGATTACCCCATCGCGCGTGATGAATTGTATTGGCGGCTGAAGAAAGAGGGCATTCATCCGCGCCGTTATTTTTACCCGCTGATTTCCGAATTTCCCATGTATCGCGGCCTGGATTCGGCAAGAAGCGACAATCTGCCCGTCGCCGCGCGGCTGTCAAGGCAGGTGCTGTGCCTGCCGATCTATCCCGATCTGGAAATGTCCGTGGTCGATGCCGTTTGCGATTTGATTGCAGCCCCTTGAAGAAAGGCAAAAACGTGGCGTTCCGGGAATCCTGGCGGTCATGAAGAACAAGAACCTGTTGTGAAAATGAATGGATATCCCAAAACGATATTGATCTTCCCGGCGGGCATGCCGGGTTCGCTGGCGTTTCTGGAACGCGCGCTGACGAGGGGGCAGGACGTGATCGGCGCTTCTTCGCTCCGGCATGACCCGGCGCGGGAAAGTTATCCCCGATGGGCGTATTTGCCCTACGTCACTGCTCCCGATTTCGACGAGGCGTTGCGTCAAGCCATTGCCGAATTCGACATTGGCGGCGTTTTCACGCCCAATCCTGTCGTGTGGGATTATCTTGCGCGTCGTCTTGGAGGAATCTCCCCGAACGTGACGCTGGTCAACGCGTCGCCGGTGGAGCGCGCGCTTGCGCCTTACGGCAGGGCTTGCCGGTTTGCCGAATCGACGCTTTCCGAGCCATTGACGCTGGCGGCTTCCGGCGCGGCCAGGCGCGCGTTGTCCGCTCTGGAAATCGCCGCCCTGTTCCATCATGCGGATAACATTCCTGGGCAATGCGACAATGAAAAAATCCGCGCCCTGTGCAGCCTGTTCTGTCATGTGCCCGCGGGCGATGTGGTGGAAATTGGCAGTTTATGGGGGAAATCCGCTTTTGTATTGGCCTGGCTTGCCCGTCGTCATGGAATCGGCAAGGTGTTGTGCGTAGACCCGTGGTCGACGAAACACGCGATTCAAAAAGATCTGGGAGGAAGGGGAAGGCTTCGCATTGAAGAAGCATTCGACATATTCCGGATCAATCTTCTGCCGTATGCGGGCGGAACCGTCAATTATTTGCGTCTTCCCTCGGCGCGGGCGGCGGCGGCGTACCGGCGCGGTCGGCGCGTGGTCACGGATGCCTTCGGCGCGACGAGGTATGCCGGAAAGATCGCGCTGCTGCACATCGACGGCAACCACGACTACGACAATGTTCTTGCCGACATGAGGGATTGGAGCGGCTTGATGGCGCAAGGAGGATGGATTGTGCTCGATGATTACCGATGGCCCTATGGCGATGGACCAAGGCGGGTGGGCGATGAATTCCTTCGGGAGACGCCGACAGGTTGTGCTTTTGTCATGGGAGGCGCCTTGTTCATCCAAACCGGATGACAGGAAGCGCGGCTTGGCGCCGCCGGTTTTTTCCGCCGTGTCGCCGGGCGGGAACGCGGGTTCCCGAATTTCGACGGACGCGGCAAATGGATGGCGGCTCATGATTGCGCGACCGGAGACTTGATGATAGACTGCGCGGCGCGGCATGGATACGGAATACCCACGATTCGTCTGGATTGGTCTTCCCTTGTTTCATGCTTGTTTCGTGTTTCGCCTGGAGGATGTTTCATGGTTGCCGTCGATCGATTCATCGAGAATTTTCTTGACGCGTGTGATTTCGAGGAGCCTGTCGAGGCGACCGCCGATACCGAGTTGCAGAGCCTGCCGCAATGGGATTCGCTTGCCAAGCTTGCCGTGATTGTTCTTTTCGATACGGAATACGGCAAGGCCATCACGGGCGAGGATTTGAAAACCGCGGTAACGGTGGGCGACGTATTTCGCCTGCTGGGTGATTGACATGTCGCTTTCCACGCTGTCGCATGTTCGTTTCGCGGGGATGGCGACCTGCGTTCCCAGGCGGATCATATCCAATCTTGAGGATTGCAGGCCGCAAATTCGGGGCGATCGGGCGCGCCTGGTGCGTAATATTGGCATTGAGTTCCGTCGCCTTTGTCCGGAATGGCAGTGTTTTTCCGACCTTGCCCTGGTTGCGGCGGAAGCCTTGCTGGAAAAACTGCAATGGCGGCGCGAGGACGTCGACGCGCTGATTGTCGTAACGCAATCTCCGGATTATCTGATTCCGGCCACGGCCATCATTTTGCAGGATCGTCTTGGCCTTTCGCAGGCGACCGTTGCTTTTGATGTGAACCTGGGGTGTTCCGGCTATCCTTTCGGCATCAACATTCTGGGCAGCATGATTGCGGCGGGCGGCGTCAGGAAGGGGTTGTTGCTGGTGGGCGATCGCTGCGCCAGGCTTGAAGACCCGATTTTTTCCGACGCGGGCACGGCTACCGCGCTGGAGTTCGATGCCGCCGCGCCGCCGATGTATTTCGATCTCAACAGCGACGGCAGCGGTTACCGGGCGATCATCCTGCCGATTGGCGGGCATCGTGAGCCGGTGGGGGTTCAGCACCTGCTTCCGTGGCGCGAGGATGAAAACGATCATTGGCATTACAAGACGGAGCTTCAGCTCGATGGCCCCGCGGTGTTGAGTTTTTCAACGCAGCGTGTGCCGCCCGCGGTGGAAAAATTGCTTGCCTACGCGAACGTCGCCAAGGAGGATGTTGATTATTTCATCTTTCACCAGGCCAATCGCATGATCAACGAAACGATACGCAAGAAGCTGGGTTTGCCGGAAGCAAGGGTTCCTTCCACGCTGCGCGATTTCGGCAATACCAGCGGCGCTTCCTTGCCCGTGACCATGACTGCGCGTATCCATGCCGAGCTTGCGGAGGGGAAAAAGCGTCTGCTGCTTTCCGGTTTCGGCATTGGCCTGTCGTGGGGAGGCGCGATCCTGGAACTGGAAGGCGCGGCATTTCCGGCGTTGATCGAAGCATGAGCGCGCTTGATTTTCCGGCTGCCTTTACCCTGACCGGAAAGACCATTCTAATCACGGGCGCGTCTTCGGGCATTGGAAGCCAGATTGCGCGAGAGTGTGCGCGGGCGGGCGCTTGCATCATTGCCAGCGGACGCAATGAAGAGCGATTGTCGAACCTGCTGCATGAACTTCCTGAACTTCCGTCTTCGGCGCACCGCGCTATTGTGTGCGATCTTGGCGATGCGGATCAGATTGGCGAATTGGTCCGGCAGGCAGGGAAAATACAGGGGGTCGTCCATAGCGCGGGGGTTTCGATGCTTGCGCCGTTACGCATGGCGTCAAGACGGCATATTGAAGATCAGCTTGCTGTCAATGTTGTGGGGCCGATGCTCCTGACAGGGCAATTGCTGGCGCGCAATGCAATAGAATCTGGCGGCGCCATTCTCTTTATCTCGTCTATTTCAGCACATATTGGCGTACACGGCGTTTCTGCCTATTCCGCGAGCAAGGCCGCGTTGGAGGCGATGGCGCGCAGCTTGGCAATGGAGACCGCCAAAAAGAAAATCCGTGTCAATTGCCTTGCGCCTGGATTGGTTGAGACACCCATGCTGGAAGCCGCACGCCAGACTGCTGGCGGACTGGAGGAAACGCAGGCGCGTTATCCTTTGGGCTTTGGTCGCCCGGAAGACGTGGCATATGCGGCAATTTTCCTTCTTTCGGACGCGAGCCGTTGGATTACCGGAACAACATTGATCCTTGACGGCGGACATACTGTCGGAAGATAGCGGAAACAGAACATGGGCAAAAGACTCATCATTATTGGAGCAGGCGGTTTGGGGCGCATCGTTTATGATGCGTTGCTGCGAGATTCTTCCGTTCATGCGCAATTTTCGTTGGCGGGCTTTCTCGACACGCGAGCGGATTTGTCCCTGCCGCCGGATTTGGATGTTCCCATCCTGGGTAACCCGCTGACTTGGCAGCCTGGGCCGGAAGATATTTTCATTCCAGCGGTGGGAAATCCGCAATGGCGTAAAAATCTGGTTGAGCCGCTTATCTTGAAAGGCGCACATTTTTTTAGTTATACATGCGCGGCTTTTGTTGCCTCCCGTACAACGATTGGAGAAGGAGCCTTTCTTACTCCGGGCGCAGTTATTTCCACCGATTGCAAGATCGGCGCGTTTGGTTATTGTGATACGGGAGTCATTGTTGGCCATGATGTTGAAATTGGCGATCATTGCATGATTGGCGCCATGAGCTTTCTGTCCGGGGGCGTCTGTATAGGGGAGGGTGTTGCCATTCATCCACGCGCCGCGATTGCGAAAGATGTGCGAATTGGCGATGGCGCCGTGATTGGCATTGGTTCTGTCGTCCTCAGGGATGTTTCTGCTCATGCCACTGTTTTGGGTAATCCTGCCCGCATTATCGGCGTTAATGCGCCATAAACCATCAGGGGGTATTGGTCATCATGATTCATCCTTCGCTTCCGCCCGCTTGCTATACGGAGGAATCCTGGTTTCGGTTGGAACAAGAGAAGATATTTCGCAAGCACTGGCTGCTTGCCGGATTGACGCAA
>JAITJU010000015.1 GCA_031278735.1 Zoogloeaceae bacterium | reverse complement strand
ATTACGCGCGCGCCCTCGCCCAACTCCCGCCCATCGACCGCAAAAGCCAGCGTCCCGGCCTGATCATGGCCAGTCTCTATCGCGCCCTCCTGCGTGAAATCGAAGTTCGCGCCTTTCTGGTGCTCCACCAGCGCGTCGCGCTTTCGCCGCGCCGCAAGCTCTGGCTGGCGCTGAAAGCAGGAATCTGCTACGACCATGCTGGAAAATGAGACAATTCCCTTTCCTTTCCCCGTTTCCTGATCGCTGATGCCCGATACCGCTCCCCTGATCGCCGTGCGCGGTCTCCGCGTCGGCATACGCCAGGCGAACGCCGCGCCGATTCCGGTTATCGACGACCTCGATTTTTCCATTGACGCCGGAGAGACCTTTGCCCTGGTGGGCGAATCCGGCTGCGGAAAATCACTGACCGCGCTGGCGCTGATGCGTCTTCTGCCGCCCGGAATACACATCCAGAGCGGCGAAATCTTCTTGCGGGGACGCGAACTGCTCGCCCTGCCGGAAGCCTCGATGCGGAAACTGCGCGGGGGCGACATGGCGATGATTTTTCAGGAACCCGCCACCAGCCTGAATCCCGTGCTCACCATCGAACGCCAGATTGGCGAGGCGCTCGCCCTGCATCTGAACCTTGGCAGGCGCGAATGCCGCGAACGCGCGAAGGAACTGCTTGCGCAGGTGGGCATCGGCGACCCCGCGCGACGGCTTGCCGAATATCCGTTTCAACTTTCCGGCGGCATGAAGCAGCGGGTGATGATCGCCATCGCGCTGGCCGCCCGACCGCGTCTGCTGATTGCGGATGAGCCTTCCACCGCGCTTGACGTGACCGTGCAGGCGCAGATGCTCGATCTGCTGCAAAAATTGCAGGACGAGTACGGCATGGCGCTCCTGCTGATTACGCATGATCTGGGCGTCGTGGCGCGCATGGCCGATCAGGTGGGCGTCATGTACGCCGGACAATTGGTCGAGCGCGCCAGGCGCGATGTGTTTTTCCGCGCTCCGCGGCACCCGTACAGCCACGCGCTGTTCGCCGCCCTGCCGGAAACCGCGCGACATGGACAACGCCTCAGCGCCCTCCCCGGCCAGGCGCCTGCCTTCACGGCTTTGTCTTGTGCTCGCGGTTGCCGTTTCGCGGCCCGCTGCGCTCTTGCGGAGGAAAAACCCTGCCGGGAACAGGCGCCCGCGCTGAAGGAGCAGGACAGCGGCGTTTGGGCGCGTTGCCACTTTCAGGGGGCGGCAGACAAAGGACGGACGCCAGGCGACGGTCGGCGCGCGACGCGCGATGATGAATCCCTTTCTGCGCCCCTTGCGCCTCCTGTCGCCGAACTGCTGCGCGTGCGCGGCTTGCGCGTGCATTTTCCCGTCCGCAAGGGACTGTTGCAGCGGACGCACGGTTTTGTGCGGGCAGTGGACGGCGTCGATCTCGAACTGACGCCGGGGCGCACCCTGGCGCTGGTGGGCGAATCCGGCTGCGGCAAGACCACCGTCGGGCGCGCCCTGATGCGCATCATCCCCATGACGGACGGCGAGATTTTCTGGCAGGGCAAGCGCGTCAATCCGCGCGACAAAAACGAGGCAAGGCGGCTGCGGCAAGCCATGCAAATGGTGTTTCAGGACCCTTACGCCTCCCTGAATCCGCGCATGAACGCGGGCGAAATTCTGCGCGAGGGCATGTTGGCGCTGAAAGCGGCGCGCTCGGAAAAGGAAGCGCGGGAACGCTGCGCGGCGCTGCTCTCCCAGGTCGGACTGAAAGCGGAACACGCCAGCCGCTATCCGCATGAATTCTCCGGCGGCCAGCGCCAGCGCATCGCCATTGCCCGCGCGCTGGCCGTCTCGCCCCGCGTCATGCTCTGCGATGAACCCACCTCCGCGCTGGATGTTTCCGTGCAGGCGCAAATCCTGAATCTGATGCAGGATTTGCAGGCCGAATTGGGCATTGCGTACCTGTTCATCACCCACAACTTCGCCGTGGTGGAATATCTGGCGCATGAAATTGCCGTCATGTATCTGGGGCGCATCGTCGAATCCGGCCCCGCCGCCGCCGTGCTTGCCGCGCCCGCGCATCCCTACACCCGCGCGCTGCTCTCCGCCGTGCCGCGCATCGAAGGCGACCGGGAAATCATCCGCCTGGAAGGCGAACCCCCCTCCCCCGCCAACCCGCCTCCCGGTTGCGGCTTTTGTCCGCGCTGCCCGCAAGCCATGCCCATCTGCCGGGAGGCCTGTCCGCCCATGATCGCCATCGGCATGGGGCGCATGGCGGCCTGCTGGGATCAGGAAACAAACCAGGGGCAGGGCGATCCGCGCTCCGCGCCGCGTCCGTTGCCGTCCGTCCCCGATCAGTGGAAAGTGATGGGACGCGCGGCGGCATCGACGCAGTAGTTGCCGAGAAATGCGTCTATGAATTCCTCGGTGCGCTCGGCCTCCGGAATGTCGTTGATCGCGCTGCGGAAACGGCGCGCGAACGGGCCATGCAGGAAAAGGATGCGGCAGGCGTCCTTGTCGAACAGCTCAAAGCCTTCCTGCGCGGGATAAGTCAGCACGGAATAATGCGCGCTGTCATAGACAATGTTCATGTTTTCGCTCCCTGATGAAAAGCCGACACATTCTGTGCCTCATTTCTGTTATCGGCGTCTCGCCCGAACATCCTGAGGAAAAACCGCCTCCGATCAAGTTGGAGCAAAAAGTGCGCCATATTTCCCGCACCATTCTTCCCGCGTCATTTCGTCGGCGGAGGCGCGACGCCGCAAAGCGAATCCAGAAAAAGGAAACGCCCCTCGAAAGGGGCGCGCCTTGAAAACTTCCAAACTTCCTTGTTCCGGCAGAAGACCACGCAAGAAGCGACAGGAAAATCACTTTTCGCAGCGCTCCGCCGCAACCTCCGAGACCGCAAGACAAGGAGACGGGTTTCAGTCGCTCACGTCCACGTCCCCCCCGCCGCCACCGCCTACCCCGCCGCCGCCGCCGCCACCACCCGCCACCGCGGGCGGCGTGCAAAGCATGTTCTCCGAGTAGTATGGATCGCTATCGCCCGCTTCCGCGGGGATAGCCGGCTTATCAACATTTTCTGGAATGGGAATGTCTACCCCGGGGCAACCCGCAACGAGGAAAGCAAAGACAAAAGCCGTCAAGACAGCGCGCAACATGATTTTATCCTCTCAATGGAAACCCTCTGAACGCGCTCATTGTAGCAAAGAAGAAAAGACAGGATGAAACCGAAAACGACAGGCGGCTGTGAAACAGCGATGGACGGCGGGTTTTCCCGCTTGCACGGACAGAAGCTATAATCCGCCCTTCCCTCCTCACAAGCGAATTCGCCATGTCCCAGTCCCAGACCGCGCCTTCCCGTCACACGCCCCTGCTCATTCTCGGCTCCGGGCCTGCCGGTTACACCGCCGCGCTTTACGCCGCCCGCGCCAACCTCGCGCCCGTGCTCATCACCGGCGTCGCCCAGGGCGGTCAGCTCATGACCGCCACCGAAGTCGACAACTGGCCATCCGCCGTGGAAGGCATCCAGGGACCGGAACTGATGGATCGGCTGGAAGCGCACGCGCGCCGCTTCAACACCGAAATCATCTTCGATCACGTCCATGCCGCCGCGCTGACGCAAAAACCCTTCACGCTTTTCGGCGACGCGGCGACATACACCTGCGACGCGCTGATCATCGCTACCGGCGCCTCGGCGCAATATCTGGGACTGGCTTCGGAGACGGCCTTCATGGGCAAGGGCGTTTCCGCCTGCGCCACCTGCGACGGCTTTTTTTATCGCGACAAGCCGGTCGCCGTGGTCGGCGGCGGCAACACCGCCGTGGAAGAGGCGCTTTATCTCGCCAACATTGCCCGTCATGTCTACATGATTCACCGCCGCGACGCCTTCCGCGCCGAAAAAATCATGGTTGACCGGCTTTACCGCAAGGCGGAAGAAGGCAAAATCAGCCTGATCCTGGAAAGCGAACTGGCGGAGGTGCTGGGCGACGACGTCGGCGTCACCGGCCTGAGAATCCGTCGCCTGCCAGACGGACAAACGCAAGACATTGCTGTGCACGGCGTGTTCATCGCCATTGGTCATAAACCCAACAGCGAAATCTTCGCCGGACAACTGGAATTGAAAAACGGCTATATCGTCACGCGCGACGGCAGCCGCCAGACCAGCATCAAGGGCGTGTTCGCGGCGGGCGACGTGCAGGATCCCATATACAAGCAGGCCGTCACCAGCGCCGCCAGCGGTTGTCAGGCGGCGCTGGACGCCGAGCGTTATCTGGACGCCCTCGCGCGCAAGGCATGACCTCGCTGTCCGCCCCCTCCGACTCCGAAGAAGACGCTTCCTTTGCCGCGCTCATGCGCGCGCAGGGCGTCACCCCCTTGCCGCCCCGCGAACGCGTTGAACTCGCGCCGCCGAAAAAAACCCTGGCGCGCCCCTCGCCGAACGCGCCCAAAAACGACATCGACATCGACGTCATGCCGGGGGAAGAGGCGCCGGAATCCTACCTGCGCGCGGACCAGTCGCCGCGCGTCCTCAGCGGTCTGCGCCGGGGACATTGGCCGATAGAAAAGACCATCGATCTGCATGGCCTTACCCGCGATGAAGCCCTGCGCGACCTGAACGACTTTCTGGCCGAATGCGCGTCCCGACGGCTGCGCTGCGTGTGCGTCATCCACGGCAAGGGACGCGCCTCGCCCGGCGGACGCGCCATACTGAAGCCCATGACGCGCCAATGGCTTGCCCGCCGCCCGGAAGTCCTCGCCTTTTGCGACGCCTCGCCGCGCGACGGCGGCGACGGCGCGCTGCTGGCGCTGTTCGGGAAATTCAGAGTCGGGTGACGCCGGACATCTGGGCGTAGACGGCGGGCAACCAGGCGGCGAGCGTTCCCCGCCCGAAAATCGGGAGATCGCCGGGCGCGATTTCACGCAGGGGAACCAGCACGAAGGCGCGCAGATGCAGGCGCGGATGCGGCAGGATGAGGTCTGGCGTCCGCATAATCTTGTCGGCATAGAGCAGCAAATCCAGATCCAGGGTGCGCGGAGCGTTGGGAACGCCGCGCGCGCGCCCCTGCGCCGCTTCCTGCGCGTGCAGGGCAAGGAGCAGCGATTGCGGGGAAAGACGGGTTTCCACCTGCGCTGCGGCATTGATGAAATCCGGCTGCGAACCGATGCCGACGGGCGTTGTCCGATACAGCGATGAGGCGCGCAGCAAACGGGTTTGCGGCAGGTCATCCAGCGTCTCGATGGCCGCCTTCACGCGCGCGCGCGGCTCCCCCAGATTGGCGCCCAGCGCGATATAGGCCGAAACGGCGTCAGGCAGCGCCATCGCTTTCCCTATTGTTTTCCGGCAAAGCGACAAAATCCGCCGCCGCGTTTTCGTTCGCCGCGGCCTTTTCCCTTTTGCCGCCGCGTCTGGAACGGCGGCGTCCGCGGCGTTTCGCGCTTTCGGGCGCAAGGGCGGAGAGCATCCCGTTCCGGGCATCGCTGTCCGCGTTCTGAAACTCCAGCCACCACGCGGGCAGCGCCGCGTCGATTTCTCCGGCTTTGGCGCGCAGGCGCAGGAACTCATAGGCGGCGCGAAAGCGCGGATGCGCCAGAACGCCATAGGGATGCCGTCCCACCCGATGCTCGAAGCGTGATTGCAGCGCCCAGATTTCCTTGATGTCGCCCGCGATGCGCCGCGTGATGGCGAGTTTTTGCCCTTGCGCCGACAAAACATCATTCATTGCCCGATGCAAGGCGGGCAGCGGATGCTCGCCGGTTTCCCGCAGAGCTTGCCAGGCGATGCCAAGTTCACGCCAGAGAAGGGCGGCGAAAAGAAAGCAGGGCGAGGAAGATTTGCCCTGCTGGATGCGCGCGTCGGTATCGGCCATGGCCAGCATGATGAATTGCTCGCTTTCCGGCGTTCGCAACAGCACGTCAAGCAGGGGAAGCGTTCCCTGATGCAGTCCCTCGGCATGAAGCTGGCGCAGGCACCGCGCCGCGTGACCGCTGGAGAGGAGTTTGAAAATCTCGTCGGACAGGCGGGCGGCGGGTATGTTTTCCAGCAAGATCGCCATCTCCCGAATCGGACGCCGCGCCGCCGGATCGATCGCCAATCCCAGTTTGGCCGCCAGCCGTATGGCGCGCAACATGCGGATCGGGTCTTCGCGGTAGCGCGTTCTCGGATCGCCAATCACGCGCAGCGTCTTCTGCCGAAGGTCGGCGACGCCGTGGTGATAATCCAGAATCTGTTCCGTGGCCGGATCAAAATACAACGCATTGACCGTGAAATCGCGGCGGGCGGCATCCTCCGCCTGCGAACCGAAGATGTTGTCGCGCAACACCCGGCCATGCGCGTCGGTCTTGGCGTCATCGCCCAGCGCGCCGCGAAAGGTGGTGATCTCGACGACTTCCTGTCCCATGTAGGCATGAACGATCTGGAAGCGCCGCCCGACAATGCGGGAACGGCGCAGACAACGCCGCACCTCGTCCGGCGTGGCGTCCGTGGCGACATCGAAATCCTTGGGCGTAACCCGGGCAAGCAGGTCGCGCACCGCGCCGCCGACCACATACGCCTTGTAGCCCCGCTCGCGCAACGCCTCGCAGACGCGCCGACTGCCGGAACTGATCTGATCGCGGCTCACGCCATGACTGGAAACGGGGATGATCGCGGGCTCCCTTGCGGTCAGCGCGTCATCGCGTTTGAACACACGATTGATGAATTTACGCAGCATGAATATACGGAAAACAAAAAAGGGTCAGCACAGTTCGATTATCTCCCAGCCGCGCTCGGCGGCGATTTTGGCCAGGCGCGCATCCGGGTTCACCGCGACGGGATGGCGCACTTTTTCCAGCAGCGGCAAATCGTTGTGGGAATCGCTGTAAAACCAGCTTGCCGTGAAACTGCCCCAATACAATCCCTGCGCTTCCAGCCAATCCTCCACCCGCGCCACCTTGCCCGCCCGATAGGCCGGGACGCCGCGCACCTTGCCGGTAAACGCGCCCCGCTCGCAGGCCGGAATGGTGGCGATCAGATGGGCAATGCCGAACTCCCGCGCAATGGGGCCGACGATGAAGCTGTTGGTTGCGGTAACCAGCGCGCAGAGATGCCCCGCCCGCTGATGCTCGTTCACTTTTGCCCGCGCCGCTTCACTGATCATGGGACGCGCTTTCGCCGCCATGAATTCCTCGCGCCAGGCATCCAGCGTCGCGCGCGGCTGCGCGGCGAGCGGCGCCAGCTGGAAAGCGAGAAACGCTTCCATGTCCAGCGTTCCCGCCTCATACTCGGCCATGAACTTCTGGTTTTTCGCGCGCTGCGTGGTCTGCGCCAGCGCGCCCTTCTCGATCAGAAATTCCG
This sequence comes from Zoogloeaceae bacterium, assembly GCA_031278735.1. Taxonomy (GTDB): domain Bacteria; phylum Pseudomonadota; class Gammaproteobacteria; order Burkholderiales; family Rhodocyclaceae; genus Azovibrio. Next base: position 6,047 of record JAITJU010000015.1, on the reverse strand, counting down.
CCCAGGCAAAATCCGAATCGCCGCGCAGCAGGGTGTTGTCCAGGTCGAAAAGCGCCAGCTGCATGTTCAGGATTCCGGCGGCGCCGCCAGAACTTCGCGCAACAGCGGCAAGGTGATGGGACGCTTGTGTTCCAGGGAATAACGATCCAGCGCCGTCATCAGGGAAGAAAGCGTGCGCATGTCGCGTGAGGCGTGATGCAGCAAATAAGCCAGACCCTCGCGCGAACAGGACATGGCGCGATTCTTGGCCTGCGCGGCGAGCGCCGCCAGTTTTTCCGCGTCGGAAAGCGGCAAAAGGCGATAGATCAGTCCCTGCCCCAGCCGAGTGCGGACATCTTCCCGCAGCGCGAGATGAAAAGGCGCGGATTGCGCCGCGCACAATAGCCGCCCGTTTCCTTTCTCGCGAATGCCGTTGATGAAATGGAAAAGCCGTCCCTGCCCCGTCGCGCCCAGCGCCTCCACATTGTCCACTGCCCAGTCCCGCGCCGCTTCCGACAGGGAGGTCAAATCCGGGTCATCGCGCGCGTCGCGGCAGGAAAAGCCGCTGGCGCGCAACAAATGCGTCTTGCCGGAACCCGCTCCTCCCCACAACAGCAGACAGGGTTCCCCGCCGCGCCGCGCCAGCCACATCGCCAAGGCAGACAAGGCTTCCCGGTTGCCGCCCGGCACGAAATTTTCCAGGGAAGGCGGCGTTTCCGGCAACAGATCGAGAAGCAATTGACGCATGACGGCTCGCAAAACAAGGTTGCCCATTCTAACAGATGTCCCCGCAAGGCCATTGCGTTTGCCAGAAAAACGGGAGAGGGCGAAACGCCTCCGGGAAGCGCATGAATTGCTTCGGCGGATCGGAAGACGGGCGACGAGAAGCGCGGTTCGGCTCTGGAGGCGGGCGGCGCGCGTCATGAAAACCGCGCTTCCAGCACCTCTATCGCGGGCAGGGTCTTGCCTTCGAGGAATTCCAGAAACGCGCCGCCGCCCGTGGAGATGTACCCCACGTCGCTGGCGATGTTGAATTTGGCGATGGCGGCCAAGGTATCGCCGCCGCCGGCGATGGAAAAGGCCTGCGAGTGGGCAATGGCGGAAGCGAGCATTTTGGTGCCGCCCGCGAATTGCGCGTATTCAAACACGCCGACGGGACCGTTCCAGACGATGGCGCCGGCGTGAGCGACAATCTGCGCCAGATGCGCGGCACTCTTGGGGCCGACATCCAGAATGCGGTCATGCGGGCCCACTTCATCGACGGAAATCTTGTTGGCGCGCGCCAGCGCCGAAACCTCGTCGGCCACCACCACGTCGACCGGCAGAGGCACATCCGCGCCGCGCGCGCGCATGACATCCATGATCACGTGCGCTTCCTTGACCAGGTCGGGTTCGGCCAGCGATTCGCCGATGCGCTTGCCGGAAGCCAGCAGAAAAGTGTTGGCGATGCCGCCGCCAACGATCAGCTGATCGACCTTTTCCGCCAGGGATCGCAGGATGGTGAGTTTCGAGGAAACTTTCGCGCCGCCGACGACGGCGACCAGGGGGCGCGCCGGAGCGCGCAGGGCGCGGGAAAGCGCGTCGATCTCCGCGCTCATCAGGATGCCCGCGCAGGCGACAGGCGCAAAACGGGCAATGCCGTGCGTGGTGGCCTCGGCGCGGTGCGCGGCACCAAAGGCGTCGTTTACATAAACGTCGCAGAGCGCGGCCATCTTGCGCGCCAATTCCTCGCTGTCCTTTTTTTCACCCACGTTGCAGCGACAGTTTTCCAGCAGCACGACTTCGCCCGGCATGAGCGTAAAACCGCCCGCCACCCAGTCCCGCAACAGGCGCACCGGCTTTTGCAGCAGTTGGGAGAGCCGAACGGCAATCGGCGACAGCGTATCTTCCGGCCCCACCCGTCCTTCCGCGGGACGCCCCAGATGCGAAGTCGCCATCACCGCGGCGCCCTGCGCGAGCGCATACTGAATCGACGGCAACGACGCCTTTATGCGCGTATCTTCGGTAATGTTGCCCGCTTCGTCCTGCGGGACGTTCAGATCGGCGCGGATAAAGACGCGCTTGCCGGAAAGTTCGCGCAAATCAGTAAGTTTTTTGACGGGCATGAGGACATTCAAGGGAAGAAAGAAAAGGCGTCTGCGGCAAACGTCAGGAAATGCCGCGCGCGCCGCCCGCGAAAACGAATCCAGACGCGCGGCATAAAAGAACCGCTCTCGCGCGGCGCAGAACTTACCTGAAAAACGGACGACTTTCAATACCGGCGAGGCGACCGGATTTCCCCTTGCAGGGCGTGCGCGAAGGAAAGCAGGCGCTGGTCGGAAAACGCCTGGCCAAAGAGGGTGACGCCGGAAGGCAGGCCGTTTTGCAGGAAACCGGCGGGGACGGCGACGGCAGCATAGTCGAGCAGGTTCATGAAACTGGAATAGAAGCCCAGTTCCAGGTTGCGCCGGATCGGTTCGGCGTGGAGTTCGGCGAGCGTTGCCGGACGCGGATACGCGGGCGTGAGGATGCAATCGAGATCCTTGATGAGGCGGTCGCATTGCGCTTTCAATTCCTGCAAGCGATGCAGGGCGCGGAAAACAGCGACGCCCGTGATTTCGCGAGCGGGCGCCAGCACTTCGCGGATCACGGGCAGCAGCGCCTGCGGATTGTCTTCCATGAACGCGCCCAGGCTGCCGCCATACCGTTCCGCCAGCCACGGACCGCCAAACAACAGGCGCGAGGCTTCCGCGAATGGGGTGAAGTCGATTTCGACGGCTTCTCCGCCGAGCGCGCGCAAGCGCGCCGCGACGCGCGCGAAAATCGCGGCGCTTTCGGCGCAGCCCATGAATTCGGGATATTGGGGAAGACCGAAGCGGAAAGTCCTGGGGATTACCCCAAAAGCCTTGCCGTCGTTCCACGCCGGGTTGGCGCGGCTGTAAGCGTCCGCCGGGTCGGGCTTGTCCAGGGCGGTGAGCGCGAGCAGACGGCTCGCCTCGGCGGCGGTGCTCGTGAAATAGGTGATGCATTGCAGCGAGCGGCAAATGGGGACATGACCCGCATCCGAAAGGATACCCTTGCTCGTTTTCAGCCCGACGAGATTGTTCAGCGCGGCGGGTATCCTGCCGCTGCCGCCGACATCGGTGCCCAACGCGAAACTGGAGAGACCCAGCGCAACCGCCAACGCCGAGCCGGAACTCGACCCGCCGGCAGGATAATCCGGATGCACACTGTTCCTGCACTCGCCATAGGGCGAACGCGTTCCGTTTACTCCAGTGCCGAATTGGTCGAGATTGGTTTTTCCCAGGGGTATCGCGCCCAGATCGATCAACTGGCGCACGACCGTGGCGGAGGCGCCCGGCGTATACGCAAAGGCCGGACAGGCGGCGGTGGTGGGAACGCCCGCGAGATCGACGCTGTCCTTGACGGCGAAAGGGACGCCGTAGAGCGGCAGATCGTCGGGGCGGCGCTCCTCCAGCGCGGCAAGATAAGGCTCCATCTCCTCCAGGCTCAAAAGATGGATGAAAACGTGATATTCGTCATTGAGACGGAGCGCTTTTTCACGTAGTTGGGCGACAAGCCGCCGCGGCGTGATGTCGCCCGCGCGATAGCGGTCGGCAAGGGGTTCAAGGCGTAAATCGAAGGAAGCGTTCATGATGATTTTCATCCAAAAGAATTCAATCCTGGCCTGATTTCAGGCCATCCATTCGGCGGGTTCCGTTGGCGTGATTGTTTTCGGCGCCGTACCAGGGCAGAAATTTCCGCAGACCGCAGACGAACAGGTAATCGAACAGAAAACCCAGCAGACCCAGGGTAATCAATCCGACGAACATATGATCCACGCGAAAAACCTGCTGCGACATCTGAATCAGGTAGCCCACGCCAAACTGCGCGCCCGTCAATTCCGAGGCAACGAGCAGCACCAGCGCGCTGCCAAGCGCAATCCGCGTGCCGGCAATGATGAATGGAAGCGCGGCGGGCAGGATGAGAAACACCAGCATGCGCCAGCCGCGCGCCCCCAGACTCGCGGCGGCGCGGCTGAACAAAGGATTCGTGTCGCGCGCGCCAAGATAGGTGTTGACCCAAACCGGAAAAAAAACACCGAATGCGATAAGAATCACCTTGGAAGTTTCCCCGATTCCGAACCAGAAAATCGCCAGCGGCACGAAAGCAAGCGAGGGAATGGCGCGGAAGATTTGCACCAGGGGATTCAAAAGACTGTGGAGCCGGGGCAGGCGCGCCATGGCGACGCCCAGCAGAAGACCAAGAATGGAGCCGATGGCAAAACCCAGGAAGGCTCGCCACAGGCTATTGAGCACGTGCTGCTGCAATTCGCCGTTGGCCGCCAGTTCCACGCTCGAACGGGCAATCACGGAAGGCGCGGGCAACATGACGGGATTGATCCAGCCGCTGCGGCTGACGATTTCCCAAAGAATGGCGAACGACAGCAAACCGAGCGCGCCAAGCCGGAAAGCGTGTCTTGATAACAGCTCGCGCAGGGTATGCGCAAAAAATCCTTTGAAAATCAATGCGATGCTCATTCGGTTCCCTCCACGCCGATGGCCTTCGCCAGGCGTTCATAGAGCCGGTTGAATTCCGGCGATGTTCGTTTCCTTGGGCGGAAATTCTCCGGCAAGCGGATGTCTTCCACGATGCGCCCCGGTCTCGCGGACAGCACGATGACGCGCGAGGCAAGAAAGATGGCTTCGCCGATGTTGTGCGTGACGAACAAAACCGTCTTCCGGGTGCGCGCCCAAATGTCGAGCAATTGCCGTTGCAGGCTCTCGCGCGTCATGGCGTCCAGAGCGGCGAACGGCTCGTCCATCAGGAGCACGGCGGGATCCGTCGCCAGCGCGCGGGCAATGGCGACGCGCTGCTTCATGCCGCCGGAAAGCTCGAACGGATATTGCGCGCCGATATGCGGCAAACCGACAAGTTCGAGAAGTTCCGTGGCCGCGGCCTTGCGCCTTTTGGCCGACACGCCCGCCATAAGCAGGCCATAGGCGATGTTGGCCTCCACGGTCAGCCAGGGAAAGAGCGAATAATCCTGAAAAACGACGCCGCGATCCGGCGCGGGACAACGAATGTCGTCGCCGTTCAGACGCAGTTTCCCCGCGCTTGGCGCCAGAAACCCCGCCACCATGTTGAGCAGGGTCGTCTTGCCGCAGCCGGAAGGCCCAAGGAGACAGACGAACTCACCGGCATCGATGGAGAGCGTGATGTCCCTGACCGCCGCGATTTCCTCGCCCAGCCGGGTATGATAGACATGCGCCAGTTCCCGGCATTCGATCAGCGCGCCCGCGTCCAGCGAACCGCGATGAAGCGTTCCTTCCGCGGCTTCGATCCGTTTGCCGCCGACACTCCGGATTGGGACAATGGCTTGCCCCTCATTGTCGCGCCGCGGACAATTCGACCGCTCGAATTCAGAACCGGGAAAGTCCTTGGTTTTGGCCGTCAGGAAAGGAAATTTCATGTCAGGCCTGTTCCCAGTGCACGAGCCTGCGGCCAATCCAGACAAAAATAGCGTCCAGTGTCGCGCCGAAAACGCCCAACTCCACCAAACCGACAAACATGCGATCGACAAGGATGTATTGCCGCGCTTCCTCAAGGCGGTAGCCGATGCCCGCGGAAGCGCCGGTCAGTTCGGCGGCGACCAGGCTGAGGAAGGCCAGGGAGGCGCCGACGCGCAAACCGGCGAAGATGTGCGGCGCGGATGCGGGAATAACGACCTGGAAAAATTCGAGCGCGCGCGATGCGCCCAGGGATCGCGCCGCCCTGATATATATTTCCGGCACATGTTCCATGCCATGGTGTGTACTGAGCCACACGGCCAGGAAAACGGCATACGCGATGACGAAGTATTTCGACTGTTCGCCGATTCCAAACCATACCACGGCGATGGGAACCAGGGCGATTGCCGGAATTGGCCGCAGCAGATTGAACAAGGGATTCAGGGCAATGGAAAAAATTTTGACGCGCGAAGTCAGCAGCCCGGTCAACACGCCGAGCGTCGCGCCGATGAGAAAGCCAATCGCGGCGCGGCGCAGCGACACCAGGGCGTCACTCCACAGGATGCCGGAGCGGATCAT
>JAITJU010000035.1 GCA_031278735.1 Zoogloeaceae bacterium | reverse complement strand
CCCGCCGCGTGCCGAATTCCCGCTGTCCCGCGGGACGCACCGAGACGTTGGCGTCGCAGCGAAATGACCCTTCCTGCATATTGCCGTCGCAGATGCCGATCCAGACGACGAGCGCGTGCAGCGCCTTCGCGTAGGCGACGGCTTCCTCGGAAGAGCGCATGTCCGGCTCGGAGACGATTTCCAGAAGCGGCGTCCCGGCGCGATTCAAGTCGATGCCGCTCTTGCCGTGAAAATCCTCGTGCAGCGATTTGCCCGCGTCCTCTTCCAGATGGGCGCGGGTCAAGCGCACCGTCTTTTCATGGGCGTCGTCGCGCTCGCCCGCCGTGATCGTCACCTGGCCGCCCTCGACCACCGGTCGTTCGTACTGGCTGATCTGGTAGCCCTTGGGCAGATCGGGATAGAAATAATTCTTGCGGGCGAAGACGGATTTTTCCGCCACCTTGCCGCCGACGGCCAGCCCAAAGCGAATCGCGCATTCCACCGCCTGTTTGTTCAATACCGGCAGCACGCCGGGCAGCGCCAGATCAACGGGGGAGGCTTGGGTATTGGGCGGCGCGCCGAAAGCCGTGGACGCGCCGGAAAAAATCTTGGAGGCGGCGGCAAGCTGCGCGTGCGTCTCCAGTCCGATGACGATTTCCCATGTGTGCATGTTGCTTCCTTTCTCTCCCGGATTCTACCCGAATCATTCGGAGGAGATGTCCTTGCCGTTCTCGTCGATCACCCTGGTCACGAGCGTGGGCAAATGCCAGGCGCCGCCCGCGCGGATGCCGCGGCACATGCCGGTATGCCATTCGGAACTCTGGCGAAATTCGCGCCCGTCCCAGACCCACTTCCTCCCGTCCCAGCAATCGCCCAGGCCGCGCCCCTTGTGCGAAGCATAGATGACTCCTCCTCCGTAATCACTCCCATCCGACGTCACGAATTCTGGTTTCCCTTTGAGCGCGTTGTCCATTACCCAATAGGCACTGCCATCGTTGTAGGCGGCGACCCAGCACTGCGTGGAAATCAAGACGCACCCTTCATCCAGCGGCGTCAGGGTGAGAGTGCCGGGGAAAATATCGGCACAATTTTCTTCTACCTCTTTGTTTTGCCACAGCAAGGGTTTCAAGGCCGCCGCTTCGGATTCGGTCAGGTTGCGGGACGGGGCGTCGCTCACCTTCGCCATCCGGATGACCGGCACGGGAAGCGGCGGCAGAACGCTTGTCTCCGGTTTGCCACCCTTGCGGATCAACGCGCCCGGCATGCCGATGCGACCCTGGAATTCGTCCATTTTCAAAAGGACGGCGGAAATGCCCTTGCCGGAAAGCGTGAAGGATTCCGGGTCTCCCCCGAACACAACCCCTTTGTCATTTCTTGCGGCAATAAGCAGGGCGCGGATTTGCGTCGGCGTCAGGGGATTGTGTCATTCAATGCCATGTTTCCCATTTCTCGCCAGGCAGAATGCCGTCAGCCCCGCAAGGCGATTGTGCCTGGACAAACGAAGTTCCGCGCGGGACAGGGCAGCCAATGCCTCATTCACGATGGGATGATGCGGCTTCAGGTCTGTATGCGGCTTCCGGATTCCGCGAAACAGCTTCCCGGTTATTCGGATCGCGGCAGCAATCGGGAAAACCGCGCCAAAGTAATACATGCCCTGTTCCACATCCAACCCGGCACGCCTGGCCACGCCTTCGATCTGGCGGAGTGTGTATCGGCGCCTGTGCTCCAGAAATATATCGTGATGACTCCATAGAAACTGAAAGGCCGGCACGGAAATCAGGAAAAGGCTCCCAGGGGGGACTTTCCCCGCATATTCCATGAGCAATCCAATATCATCATCCACGTGTTCCAGCACGTCCATCAAAAGAACCAGATCCACATCCGCAGAATCGATGGAGCGCCTGAAATGCACGGGTTTTCCTGCCGCCATTGCATCCGAATCATGGTCGTAGTTGATGTCCACACACCAGGCTTCAGCCGCCTCCGATTGCAGCAAGAGATGCCTGGAAAAAAACCCTGACCCCGCGCCGACATCCAGAATAGACCGTATCCGTGTCCGGGCCAGCAACCGCGTCATGGCCATGGCCTTCGAGCGGTAATACCAATGATTGACGATATCGTCGCCAAGAACATCCGTTTCCTTGATATCCATTATTGCTCCTGGTTCTGGTAAACACGGCGAACCAGATAAATGGGCCGTCGCTTTGCCTCGATATATGTCCTGCCCAGATATTCCCCAACGACACCGATGCCGATCAATTGCAATCCGCCAAGAAACATAGTGGCAACGATCATGGAAGCATAGCCCGGCACATCCACGCCGAAAGCCAGCACACTCAAGGCAACACAGACCGCAAGCATTAGAGAAACTCTTTTTCCCGGAAATTCAGCTTGCCTTTCGATTTGCCGTCTATCCAGAGTGTCAGGACACGCGGCGGCTTGTAATCTTCGCCCTCATCCCAATCGGCCAGCGTCACGAATCCCTCGAGCGGCGTATCCTGACCAGCGGCGCGGGTAATCAGCACGGAACCACGATTACCACCGTAGTGGGACTCGGGGTTGTACCCCGCCATCCGGCAGGCGCGCGTGTTGTCGCAGGTGATTTCCCAGTCCTCGCGCTGGAAGTGGACGCCTTCCTCTTCGCCCGCTGCCGGAAGGGCGAGGCACAGCGCGAGGAGCGCCAGCAGGGTTCGTGATATTGCGATTTCCCATGCGTTCAATTGCTTCTCCTCATTGCCTCGGCGGGGTTCCGCGGGTAGTCTGTTATTGGGAAGCCCGGATGGATTTTGCGCTGGCGTTTTCAAGCGATAGGAGGGGGTTGGCGTCGGGGCGGTTTTTATGAGGATTTTTTCCACGGCGGCGTCATGCTTCGCGTCGGCAAAAGCGGCGGGTTGCGTGGTCTGCATGAGCGCCAGCATGGTCTGATTGCGAAGTGTGCGCAGGAGAAGAAGTTCCTTGTCGGCAAGCTGGATGCCGTCGGCCTTGTCGCTGTCGGCGTAAATCAAGCCCAGCGTGTGATGGCGGGCGCGCAGGGGCAGCAGGAGAAAACTTTTGCCGGGCAGCTGTTCGCGATGCCAGGCGGGGATGCGGGCGGCGAAAATGGGATCGTCCACATCGTGGATCAGGATGTCCGCGCCTTTTTCAAGGGCGGCGTGAAAAACGTCATCCGACGCGGCGTCCCGCTTGAAGCGCAGAGATTTGGCGAGCGTTTCTGCCTTGGCGCCAAAACCGAAACGTCCTTGCAACAGGTTGCGTTTGAGATCGCACATGCACAAAATGACATGGGAAAATTCGAGGGCGCGGTACATGCTTTCCAGCGCGATTCGCAAAATGTCGTTGGCCTGATGTTTGCCCATGAGCAGGGCGCTGCTGATGTCCTGTATCCCCGCCAGCAGCGCCGCCTGCCGGTCGTTGGCGCGTTTTTCCGGATCGAGGGTGCGCCCGGTGGTGTCCGACAGCGGTATGGTGACGGTGGGCGAAGCGTCCGCCAGTAGGGTGCAATCCGCGGGCGTTTCGGCGAAGTTTTCCGTCGTTGCCGCTTGCCAGGATTCGCTGATGAAACGCCCCAGGGCGCTGTGTTGCAGGTTGATGCGGAGGGAATGGGCAAGTCCGTCCGCTTCCTTGGCGGTGGCGGCAAGAACGGCGCGCAGGGTTTCTTCGGAGACGGGCAGCGCCTTGGCGAAACGCTGGAGCGTCTGCCCGATGTCGGCGTCTTCCTGGCCCTCGCAGAGCGCGTTGCTGAACATGGCAAGCGCCTGTAGTTTTGCCTCGGGCGTATCTTCTTCTGGCGGTTCGCCGTGGCGCATGCTGTCGGTAATCAGCGCCGGAAAGCCCCAATGCGTCGCAATGGCGATGCCCAGCGCCTCGAAACTCACGCCCAGCACCTCTTTCGACGCATCTTGCTCCGTCTGCTTTTTTTGCAGCATGAATTTCCGCACCACATCGCTTTCTTCGGGGAAGTAGTATTGTGAAAGAAAGCGGCCAAGGTTATGGAAAATGGCGCAGATGAAGGGTTGTTCCTCATCGGGAAAGGCCAGCGTGTGCGCCAGGTTGCGCGCCAGCAGACCGGCGATGTTGGCGTGCAGGAATTCCTCTTTCAGGTGCCAGGCGTTTTCCTTGTTCTGCATGTGTTCGAGGAGCAGTCCGGCAACGGCGATGTCGCGCACGGCGTTGAAGCCCAGCAGGATGATGGCGCGCGATACCGTACTGATTTTGCCGCCGGACGAATGGTAATAGGCGGAATTCACCATTCGCAGCAGTTTGTTGGTGAGCGCGAAATCCTTGAGAATGGCGGCGGAAAGGCGGGAAACGCTGTCCGTGTCGCTGGAGAGGATGGCGTTGATCGTCTGCACGGATTCCGAAAGCGCCGGGAAATCCCCCTTGTGCAGCAAACGCCGCAGCAGGAAATCGATTGCCGCGGGAGACTCGCCGTCGCCCGCGTATTCCGCGCGGTTGTCCGCGCTGCTTTCCGGCAACAGATAGTTTTCCAGCGCCTGATGAAATTCCTGCGCGTTCTGGTAGCGATTCTGCGGTTGTCGTTCCGTCGCCCGCTGGATGATCCCCGCCAGCTGATCATCCAGACGAATCTCCGTAACCGGCAACACGAATCCTTCCTCGGCGATTTGCCGCATGATGTGCGCGGCACTCCTGCCGTCTATGGCGCGTTGTCCGGTCACGATTTCAAAGAGAATCAGTCCGGCGGCGAAAACGTCCTGCTGCGCGCTGACGGTGTGCCGGGTGATGTATTCTGGAGACATATAGGCGGGCGTGCCGGTGAAGGCCGTCGGGCTGGCGTCGTTTTTGTTGAGGTGGGCGGCGATGCCGAAGTCCATGACCTTGGGGCGGCCATTTTCGTCGATCAGGATGTTGCTGGGCTTCAAATCGCGGTGAATGACGTTGTGTTTGTGGGCGTGTCCGATGGCGTCCAGCACTTCCGACATCAGGTTGGCCGCCTTGGCGGATGGCAGCGCGCCGCGGCGACGCAGGAGCGTGGACAGGTTTTCGCCCGCCACATATTCGAACACCAGAAAAACGTCGCCGTCTTCCTCGCCCGCCTCGAAAATAGTGACGATATTGGGGTGCGTCAGTTTACTGACGGTGCGCGCTTCCTCCAGCAGGGCGGCGTTTTGCTGCGGGTCCGGATGCGCGAAATGCAGGGTCTTGATGGCGACCTCGCGGGCAAGATGCGGATCAAAGGCCAGATACACCACGCTCTGCGCGCCGCGCCCCAGTTCACCCATGATGTCAAAGCGCCCGATGCCCTTACCCATATCGTCCTGTCCCGCAATCGGGATTGCCCCGATGGTCACTGTTGAGAATCCTGTAATTCTTGCAGAAAAGGCTGCGGGAAGTAAGCTCTTTTGTCTCCTTTTCGCGTTTCCGCCGTCGACCGGAACGCCGGAAGGCAGAGATGCGCTTGACCAAGAAGGGGAATCAATGGCATTTCGGGATGAAGCTGCATATTGGCGCCGACAGCAGCGCCGACAGTCGATGGGTCTTCCCGCATACCTGCGACGACCAGAGCGAACAGAGTACTCTGGATTTCCTTGAATGCCTGCAAACGGCTTGCCCGATCCGCATCCGCGCGATCCTGACGGACAACGGCAAGGATTTCACCGACCGCTTCGCCTCCCGGCAGAAACACTTCCGGCAATCATGTCTTCGACCATGCCCGCGCCCAAATCGACCACCACCTCATCCCGCCGCGCCATCCCCAAACGAACGGCATGGTCGAGCGTTTCAACGGACGCATCAGCGAACTTTGTCGGCAAATCTGCTTCAGAACTGCCGCCGAACTTGAACAAACCCTGAACGATTATCTCTTGGCGTACAACCACTTCACCTCGCAACAGGCCATCGGTCATCAATCTCCCGTCGATGCCCTCGCATCATGCTATGCGCAATGCCCTGATCTGTTTATTGCTCCGATCATGGCAAAAGATCGTAATCATGCGGAACGCAACACGTAATCAATCAGGACATAGTTGGTTTTCATTGCTTCTCCATCAATCGCCCAACGTCAATTTCTGGCAATACCAGTTCCCAGCATCTTACTCGCGAGTTCTCATTGGGTCGGGCGCGGCGGACAAGGATGGCCGCCACGCGAACCGCGATGATTTTTCCTTCCGGCAACTGGAATCTGGATGACATGTGCCCGACGACCGTGCCGTCTGCGTCGGCGAGTTCCCAGCCGGAACGGCCATTGTTTCTGGGTTGCAGGGTGAGCGCGTCGCCGATTTCCAGCGCGGCGATGGCGCGGTGGATGGGGGCGGCGGCAGCGAATCCGCCCGGCCAGGAAAGTACGATCTCTTCTTGGTTGCAGGTGTGGGTGCGCGGCAGGCATGTCTGACCTTCAATCTTCGTGGACGGACGGGGACGTGTACGCAATGGCAGATTGTCTGTGTCGCCAATAAAAGGATGTGGCCGCCCCACAGTTTCACACAGGGTCAGTGTTTGGCGCGCTCGCGTCATGGCGACGTAATAGACCCGGCGTTCTTCGTCGTTACAGGTCGTCCAGCCGCCCCCATCCAGGATCAATATATGGTCGAACTCCAGCCCCTTGGCGCGATGCGCGGCCAGTAGCCGCATCGGGGCATTGGGGGCGTCGGCGGTTCGCAGGTTGGTGGCGGCGCCGAATTCGTAAAGGGCGTCGATCAGCTCGTCCGCGACTTGCTCGTAACCCGGCGCGATGGCTTCCTGTTCGGCGATGAACTGCGCCAGGGCGGCACGGAAAGGGTGTGCGATCCAGGTATCCACGCTTATTCCGTAGCGGCGGCGGAACCAGCGTCCAAGCGCGCCGGCACGCAGTTTGAGATGCCGCTTTTGCGTGCGGCGCCGTTCGCCGCGCAAAAGGGAAAGGAGCGCAAAGCCTTCGCGGGTTCCGTGGAGATGGATCGACACTGAATCACGCACAAATTCGGCAGGGATCGCGCGCTGGCGGCACAGCGCGGCCAATGCCGCGAGATTTTCCCAGCGCCGGGCGATGACGGCAAAACTCCCCCATCGCCCGGCGCTACCGCCATCGGCAGAAAGAACGTACAGGCGTTGCAGTTCATCCAGTGCCATGGCCGCTTCCTGCCAGAGATCGGCAGGTACCTCCAGCACATGCACCCGGCCTGCGGCAAGCGGGTCGCGCGCGGCCCATGCGTCCGGTTGGTCGCGCCGTGCGTGGTCGATACGAATTGCCTGGCCTCGTTTCATGCGCTCACGCGCCGGGGCGATCACCCGGTTGGCGCAGTGGATGATGTGCGCGGTGGAGCGGTAGTTTTCGAGCAGACTGTAGCGGCGCGCCTGGTAGTCCTTTTCGAACTGGCGGATGTAACGCGCGTCGGTATGGTTGAAAGCGTAGATGTTTTGGTCATCATCGCCGACTGCCATCAGAGACAGGCGATCTTCTTCCGTTTGCAGGGCGTGTCCGGCAACGGCGCTGATAAGTTCGTAGTAATCACTATTGATATCCTGATATTCGTCCACCAGCAGGAAACGCAGCCCGGACAGCAGGCGATTGCGGATGAGGGAAGCGCCTGTATCGTCATCTTCCTCGCCCTGCCCGGCAGTGCGCAGCAATGCGGTGGCGTGGCGAATAATCTCTTTGAAGTCAATCGGATCGCCGCGTTCGATGGCGACCGCGCAGCTTGTGCCGGTCAGGCGCATGGCCAGGCCGTGCAGGGTTTGCACGACGACGCCAGCGGCGTCCGCCCCGGCCAGTTTCCACAGGCGGCGGCGGATTTCGGCGGCGGCTGAACGGTTGTAGGCGAGCACCATGATTTCTTCCGGCAGCGCCATGCCTTCGCGCAAGAGCCAGGCCACGCGATGCACAATCACCTTGGTCTTGCCCGCGCCGGGGCCGGCGAGCACGAGCAGGCTTTCTTCCCGCGGCGCGGCGACGATGGCTTGTTGTTCCGGATTGGCAAGTTCGACGAGAATGCGGCGATGCGCCGCCTCGGTAGCGGCCATCATCAATATATTTTCGCGTCCGGCAAAATAAGTGTTGATGAATGTCGCGCGATCCAGATTGAAATAATCGTCGATAAAGCGCATCGCGGCCTTGAATTTGCGCAGGGCGGCAGTTGCGTATTCGGCCATCACATGTACCTGCACGATTTTGTCCTGATAATGCAAGGCTAATTCGGCATAGTCGGATTTCTTGAACTGCCGCCGCCGCGCGTCCGTGTCGAGCCGGATTTTCATCGCGGCGCGGAAGACGGCTTTCCCGCGCGCCAGGTGCAGTACTTCATTGGCGTCCAGATAGAGGAGCGCGCCAGAGAGGGCGGCATCCCAGTTTTTGATACCAAGCCCGGCAAGCGTCAGATCGGCTTGCAGCATCGTTTCCAGTACGCCTTGCTTGCAAGTGACGAGCAGATTGTTGCCCTGGCGCATTTTCTGGAAAACATTGACCAGCGCGCGGGCAATCTGCATCCGGCGCTTGCGGATATCATCAATATTCGACCAGCCGCGCAGCAGACGGAGACGACGCTGATCCGGCCCGCGTGGCCGCAATTCAAAAAAGCCTCGCTGCTCCACGCTTTCGCCAAAGGAAGCCATGAAGGATTTCAACAGCCGGGTGAGTTTGCTCGGATCGAAATCGGTCTGCGTGTCGCGGCGCAGGACATCGCACAGACTACGTACATTGAGCGCCTGCCAGTCTTTCTGGTCGGCGTCGGGAGCGCATTCGCGCAACTGGGTAAACAGCGCATTTTCGACGCGTTCGAGCGTGTCGAGCCGCGTGGCGGTATCCGGATTACGATAAAAGGTGATGCCGATTTCGGTATCGTTCGATAGTAATTTCCATTGGTCGAGTTCGCGCAGCATGCGCTGAAGCGTATTTGAATCCTTGCCGGTGGCCAGCATCAGATCGTCGGAAGACAGCCCCTCGTCGTCCCCGGCTTGCATGAGAGCCGCCAAAAGCTGCGTATATGGTTCAATGTCGGCGTCCTTGCCGAGCTTTTGGCGCAGACGGTCGCGAGCCTCGTCCAGATTGGCGACCAGAAGACTGCCGGGAAAAACGCGGGTGTGATTTTCGCGGCGTTCGAGCAGGCGCGCTTCTTCCAGCCAGGCCACGGCAATACGCACCTTGGTGTCGGCAGTGCGCGCTTCCGGGTTAATGCCATGCTGTTCGGGAATTTACAGCAGGATTTCCCTGCTGGTGACGACAACCTCGTCTTCGCTTCTGTCCTTTTTTCCGATGGCGCGCAGCGCTTTCAGAATGACGTAGATGTCATGCTGGGTAAGACGCGACCTTCTCAGGAGCCCAAACTGCACGTCGAGATCGGCCTCGTCGTAGAGCAGGACGCAACGCGCTGGTTTCCGGTCACGTCCGGCGCGCCCCGCCTCCTGCAAATAGTTTTCCAGAGAACCCGGCGTATCGAGGTGGATGACAAGGCGTACATCGGGCTTGTCGATGCCCATCCCGAAGGCATTTGTGGCGACGATGGCCCGCAGCCGGTTTTCATGAACGAAGGCTTCCTGCACGGCGCGTTTGTCCGCCGCATTCATGCCGCCATGAAAGTACGCGCACACCAGTCCCGCTTCCTGCAAAAAAGCGGCAAGTTCCTCGGTCGTTTTCTGGAGGGCACAAAACACGATGGCGCAGCCTTCATCGTTACGCAGGGTTTCCTGCAACAGACGCAAGGTTTCGCCATATTTGCCCTGAACCGGAACGGCTTGCACTTCGTAATCCAGATTGTCGCGTCCAACGCCGCCTTGCAGGGGCGCCAGGGGCATGCCGAGGCGTTCCTGAAAATGGGCGCAAATGTCTTCCACCACATCGGGTTTTGCTGTGGCGGTAAAACAAAAGACCGGCGCGGGCTTATTCTTTTGCCAACGTTTGATGAAACGCGAAACATAAAGGTAATCGGGCCGGAAATCGTGCCCCCATTTGGAAAGACAATGCGCTTCGTCAAATATCCAGGCTGCGATCTCGCGTTGCGCCAGGGCATTCGTGAAGGCGCTGCTGCGGAATTGTTCGGGCGCAACGAAAATCAGCCCCAGATCGCCGAGGCGCAAGCTTTCCAGCATGGCGCGGCGCTCCATGGGCGTAAGCAGGCTGTTCAGATAACCGGCGCAGGTGATCTGTTCCAGGTTGTCGACCTGATCCTTCATCAAGGATTGCAGGGGCGACACCACTACAGTCAGCGCGCCGGTACGGTAGTAACGCGCCAGGGCGGGCAACTGGTAGCAGAGGGATTTGCCGCCTCCGGTCGGTAAAATAGCCAGCGTCGGCTTGCCTGCCATGCCGTTTTCCACAATGGTTCGTTGCAGACTGCGTCCATCCGCCGTGGCCGGTTTTTCGCGAAAACTGGAAAGTCCGAAGTAGCGCATGAGCAGCGCATCGAGATCGTGTTGCTCGCGGCACCAGCCACAGGCCGGATCGTCACATGGCGTATCGCGCAACATATGAATGACATCGCGCGTGCGTGGAAAGGCGTGCGCCACCCAGGGCGGCAAAACGGAATTGCCACCCGCGACCTGAAGCCAGGAAAGCGCGTAGGCAAGCGGCTTCTGCCATTCGGGATCTGGAAGCAGCTCCCGCAGCAAACGGCGCTTCGCCGTCACGCAGACCTTGCCGCTGGCCGCGCGCTGCCAGGCCGCAACGGCTTCCGGCAGCGAGGGACGCGGATTCTGGCGCAAGTCGGCGAAAAAATCAGCGGCACCCTTGCCGTTTCCGGATGCAAGAAGATAATGGAGACACAGCATTTCGTCCGGACGCGCAGCAACTCGCTCCCGCAGCGCCCGCTGTTGATCGAGAAACAGCGTGTAGGCGAGTTCGGCATCGCGCACGGGGTCATTGCGCGTGGTTGTGCAGAGTTTGTAATCCTTCACCAAGCGGTGATAAGGATTCTGCGGAAAGGCAATCGGCGAGAGTTCCAGCGTGTCGATCAGCGGCAAATGATGCAGGGCCAGATCCGGGAACAGCGTTTTCAGCACAGGCTGATCGAAGGCGGCGATGTTGTGACCGAGCATAAAAGCCGCGCCATCGGTCAGCGCATCCAATTGAGCCACAAAATTTCTTGCCTTGCCGGACACTTTCAAACGCGCATCCAAATCCGGCCGGTAAACGCCCACTTCGCGCAGAATGGCGCTATCCCTTCGCGCGGTTTCGATATCCAGGCAAAGACATTGCGCCTTTTTCGGCTCAGGAGTTCTTGCCATGAAGATAACTGGAAAATATTGACAAAAGAATTCGAGAAATCCTGCTTCAGATCGCAAAAATAGTCAAATTAAAATCTTCCGGATCGCGCAGCAGCTTGATGACTTGATCTTTGTCGCACATCATGGGTGCCAGTTCAACGATGGGAATGCTCCTGCGCTGGGTATCGTCGCGGATGAGGACGGCGATGGTTTTCCCGGAAGCGGAGGATTTGGATATGGTCATGGTTTGGCGCCAAACAGGTTGTTGGCTAGGGCCTGGCTGTAAAAGCGATATTTGGCGCGCGCTATAGCGACACGGATAAAGCGCGGGAATATCCGGCAAACCTTGTTTGGCGTGATACAGAACATTGATGATGCGCCTGCTGCGTCCGCCGCCGTCGCGGAATGGATGGACGCTCCTGAACCGATGATGGATCGGCGCCGTCCTGATGGGCGGATCGGCAAGGAAAACGGCGCTGTCATTGATGAAGCGTTTGAGCGCGGTCATCCCGACCGGAACCTGCTGGGGCGGCGGCGAGGCATAAACAACGTCTCCCGCGCTGTTTTGAAGTTCCGCGCCTGGCGTCCGGGTTGGTTTCCCGCGTCAGAACGGCAGTTTGTCGCGCAAATGGACAATTCCGCGCCAGCCGCGCCACAGGCCATGAACCCAGCGCGCCAGCCGCCAGACGCGGCGCAGGCGCGCGGGTCTGGCGAGCACCAGAAACGTTGCCGCGCCGCCAACCAGCGCGGGGTGACGCTTGATCCAATCTCCTCCGGCCTTTGCCCGATCCGCCAGCGCGCATGCCCGTTCCAGCACGAAGGCATGTTGCGCCAGCGCGCGCCGCTGTTCGGCGCAGCGCGCGCGCAGCAGGCCGCGTTCTTCCCGAAGTTCAAGCAGACGGGACGTCATGCGGTTCTCCGGCCACGTCCGGCGCGGTTTCGCCGCGCAGGCTGGCGATGTCGCGCTGCAATTCCGCCAGTGTCGCGGCAAACAGCAGGCCGCGCCGCAAACTGGCGCGACATCGCCCGATCAGGACAGCGGCCAGCGCCAGAAATCCCAGACTGACCGCGCCCAGCAACAACAAGCGGCTTTCCCAGAAAAGCAGCGTCAGAAAGGCGACCAGCAGCACCACGCCAACGCTCAGGAAAAAGAGCGCCAGTATGCAGAGAACGAAAGTGCGGACAAGGCGGATTCTTTCCTCTTCCGCTTCGTTGGCGAAAAGCGCGAGGCGCGTCTGCCCGACTTCCAACAGATCGTGCAGCAGGCGTTTGAGCGTCTGAAAAAATCCCGGTCTATCTTGCATGAATCAGCGGCGACCGATCAGGACGCCCAACGTTACACCCAGAAAGGCGGCCACGCCCACGGCTTTCCAGGGTTCCTCGTGCACGAAATCATCCGTTGCGCGCGCGCAGGCGCGGGTCTTGTCGAGCAGTACCGCTTCCGCGTCTTCCAGACGCAGCTTGGCGTCTTTCAGGCGCGCCTCGATTTTTTGCCGGGCGCTCGCGACCTTCTCGCCCGCGATGTCGGCAGTACTCTTCAAAATATCTTCCGCATCCGCAACCACGGCTTTCAGATCGGTGACAAGTTTGTCTTTGCTGGAGACAGGAACAGTTTGGGACATGGAGAAACCTCTTCGACTAAAAAACACAATGAATGATGAAACCCGAAAAACATCTGAAAGGTTAACTTCTTACCCGCAGGAAAGCAACGCATTCTTGCGGACATGCCCTCATGCCGCTCGCGCCGCGCGCTGATGATGACTGCAAAAGCTTTCTGTCCTTTGTCATCTTGATCAATAATGACGCCTTTCGACGCGAACCGGGATAACGGCATGGACACGCAGACCGCAACGGCAGACAGGGAAACCGTATATGGCACGGAAGCGATTTTGATCAGTCTCTGCGACTCGGTCAGCAAGGTGCTGACGATGGCGACGCATGGGCAAATTCGCTATTCCGGCATGGTGCAGCGCATCCACAAAACCTGCCTGAAGCCGGACATCGGCTGCTTCGTGCTGTTCGACGGCGGCTTTTCCGGCTTGGTGGTCATCAATTTTTCCGCCGCCGCCGCGATGGAGCTGTACCGGAATTACATGCTCAACATGGGCATGAACAGCGCCGACCTGGCGGGCAGCCATACCTCGGACGAAGTCAGCAACGTCATGGGCGAACTGATGAACCAGATCGTCGGCGATTTTACCGGCAAGGCGGCGCGGGAACTGCAAACCCATATCACCCAGAATCAGCCCAAGATGCTGGCGCTCAACAAGCAGGTGACGTTGAGCGTCGACGCCAACCTGGATCAGCCGGAGGCGCGGCGCGCCACCTTCTATACCGAGCGCAACAACATTTTTTATCTGGAGTTGGCCATCGATCGAACCGAATTCATTCCGCTCCGCAAGGATGCGCCCGGCAACACGAAGACCCGCGCGAATGACATCGGCGTCGGCGCGGACAGCGCGCGGGAAGATTTGCTCAGAACGCTGGGCATGTGAAGAATAACAACTGTTTCAAAGGAGAATCGCTATGTTGTTCCCCCGTTTTCATTGGCGCGCCCTGTGTTTTCTGGGTGTCTTGTCGTTGTCGGCTTGCGCTGGAGCCGATGAGTTCCTGCCGCAGCTGAATCTGGATTTACGCGAAACCACGGTATCGGGCGTTTCTTCCGGCGCGTTCATGGCCGTGCAGATGGCGGTGGCGCATTCCGCCGACATCAAGGGCGTTGCCGCGACCGCCGGAGGCCCCTATTTCTGCGCCGGAGAGGCCTCATGGCGCGGCGCGGCGGTGGATAAGGCCGTCGCGCGCTGTATGCAGGGCGATCCGGCTTTCGGCGTCGCGCCCATCACGCAGGAGGACATGGGCGTCATGCGCGACGCCACGGAAAGTTGGGCAAGCAGCGGCCTGATCGATCCCTTGAGCGCGCTGGCGCGGCAAAAAGTGTGGATTTTTCACGGCTATAACGACGGCATCGTCAAGGCGGCGGTCAGCGACGCCTTGCAGGCGTATTACCGCGCTTTTCTGAACGACGACGGGCAGATATTCTATAAACATGAATTGCCCGCCGCGCACGCGCAGATTTCCGCCAGTTGCAGGGCGAACGGAGGGCAATGCAATGCCTGCCCGGAAACCGGCGGCGCTTTCATCAACACCTGCGTCGTTGGCAAGACCGCCTACGACGCCGCCGCTTCCGCCCTGCAATTCTTCTACGGCCCGCTGAAGCATGTCGCCAGCAAGAAATTGAAAGGCGAAATTCTGTCGTTCAATCAGGCGTATTACACCCTGCTGGACGAAGAAGACGCGATCGACCCCATCCGTGTTTCCATGTCCAATACCGGCTATCTGTATGTGCCGCCCGCATGCAAGCAGGGCGAGGCGTGCCGCCTGCACATCGCCTTTCACGGCTGCCGGCAGGGCGCGGAAGACATTGGCATGGCGTTTGTCAAGGGTGCCGGATTCAATGAATGGGCGGAGAACAATCATCTCGTCATTCTTTATCCGCAAGCCGCCAGCACTTCCCTGTTGTTGGCGGGAGCGGGCGCTTTGCCGCTGAATCCCAATGGCTGCTGGGATTGGTGGGGCTATAACGATAGTGGCGACAAAAAGGCTGGGCATTACGCCACACAACAAGGCGCGCAGATTGCCGCCGTTTGGCGCATGGCGCAGGCGCTGGCCAGCGGCGCGGATGATGTCGGCAACGAAAACGGCGGCGCGGATGCGCCGGGGACTGTCGCCGCGCCATCCGAAGACGCCGCCGGGGAAGCGTCGCCGCCCGCAAAACTGAAATACGCGCCGCAGCTAAAGGTGGCGGATGTCAGTTCCGATCAGGTCATGCTGCTCTGGGCATCCGTGCCCAATGCCGCGCGTTATGCGCTGTATCGCGTGGATGCGGCAAAACATCCGTCGCGCAAGACAGACCTTTCCGGCGAAGAGGGCGCGCAACAGTTGTATGTGGCGGAGGGCGCGGAGACTCCTTTCGTGAGTTTCGTGGATCACGGCTTGCAGGAAAAAACCGCCTACCGCTACCAACTGGTCGCCAGCGGCGCGGCGGAAAACGACAAACGCGCATCCGCCATTGTCGCCGTCACCACTGCCGCGCGGGAACCTGCCTGCGATCCGTACTTTTCCATGCTGACCGGAACCCCTGTGACAAAGGATGGACAACCCGCTGATCCCGCTGACGTTTGCCCCTGATTCCGCTTGTGCAATGTTTGCCCGTAATCCATAAGCATTTGATTTGGCTTGCTTATTCATAAGCGATCGGGCAAATGTTGCAATGCGGCAGAATCTTGCGCCGGGTATCGTTTTCCAAGTAATATCCGAAAATTTCCGCGCCGGACGAGTCCGCCGGGAATGTGTTCATCTCTGTAATTACAGACAGACAGACAGACAGACAGACGGAGCGTAGCGCCATGTCCGAATCCTTCAAGAATTCCGATCAACTCGCCGACTGGGAAGCCGCCGCGGTCAAGCAGGTGAAGAGCGGCGGCGGGCTGGAGGCGCTCGACTGGAAGACGCCCGACGGCGTCACGGTGAAGCCGCTCTACACCAAAAAGGACACGGAAGGGCTGCAATACGCCGACACCCTGCCCGGCTTCGCGCCCTATCTGCGCGGGCCGCAGCCGACCATGTACGCGGTGAAGCCCTGGACGATCCGCCAGTACGCCGGGTTTTCCACCGCCGAGGAATCGAACGCCTTTTACAGAAAGGCGCTCGCGGCGGGCGGACAGGGGGTTTCGGTGGCCTTCGATCTGGCCACGCACCGGGGGTACGATTCGGATAATCCGCGCGTCCTGGGCGACGTGGGCAAGGCGGGCGTGGCGATTGATTCGGTCGAGGACATGAAGATACTCTTCGACGGCATCCCGCTCGATAAAATCTCCGTCTCCATGACCATGAACGGCGCGGTACTGCCCATCCTCGCGGGCTACATCGTCGCCGCCGAGGAACAGGGCGTTTCCCAGGAACAGCTTTCCGGCACCATCCAGAATGACATTCTGAAAGAATTCATGGTGCGCAACACCTACATCTACCCGCCCAAGCCGTCGATGAAGATCATCGCCGACATCTTCGCCTACACGGCGGCGAACATGCCGAAATTCAATTCCATTTCCATTTCCGGCTATCACATCCAGGAAGCGGGCGCGAACCAGGCGATTGAATTGGCCTTCACCCTGGCCGACGGCATGGAATACGTGCGCACCGGCATCGCTTCCGGCATGGACGTGGATGTCTTCGCCGGGCGGCTGTCGTTTTTCTGGGCGGTGGGCATGAATTTCTATCTGGAAATCGCCAAGATGCGCGCCGCGCGGCTCCTCTGGCATCGCGTCATGTCGGGCTTCGGCGCGAAGAACGCCAAATCCATGATGCTCCGCACCCACTCGCAGACTTCCGGCTGGTCGCTGACCGAGCAGGACCCCTACAACAACGTGGTGCGCACCGCCATCGAGGCGATGGCGGCCGTCTTTGGCGGCACGCAGTCGCTGCACACAAACGCGCTGGACGAGGCCATCGCCCTGCCCACGGAATTTTCCGCCCGCATCGCCCGCAACACGCAGCTCATCATCCAGGAGGAAACGCACATCTGCAACGTGGTCGACCCCTGGGCCGGCTCCTACATGATGGAGAGACTCACACAGGACATGGCCGACCGCGCCTGGGGCATCATCGAGGAAATCGAGGCGATGGGCGGCATGACGAAGGCGGTGGAATCCGGCTGGGCGAAGATGCAGGTGGAAACCTGTTCCGCCGACAAGCAGGCGCGCATTGATTCCGGCAAGGACGTGATCGTCGGGGTGAACAAATACCGGCTGGCGAAGGAAGACAAGGTCGACATCCTGGAAATCGACAACCACGCGGTGCGCGAGGCGCAGATCGCGCGGCTGAAGAAAATCCGCGCCAGCCGCGACACGTCATCGGTGGAGGCGGCGCTCGCGGCGCTCACGCGATGCGCCGGGACGGGCGAGGGCAATCTTCTCGATCTCGCGGTGAAGGCGATCCGCTTGCGCGCCACGGTGGGCGAGGTGTCGGACGCGCTGGAAAAGGTCTTCACCCGGTTTCGCGCCACGAACCAGACCATTTCCGGCGTCTATGGCGGCGTCGTGGCCGGGCAAGATGATTGGGAACGGCTGAAGGCGGAAGTGGAAAAATTCGCCGAGGAAGAAGGCCGCCGCCCGCGCGTCATGATCGCCAAATTGGGACAGGATGGTCACGACCGGGGCGCGAAGGTGGTGGCGACCGCCTACGCCGATCTGGGCTTCGACATCGACATGGGGCCGCTCTTCCAGACGCCGGAGGAAGCGGCGCGCCAGGCGGTGGAAAACGACGCGCACGCGGTGGGCGTCTCCTCGCTCGCCGCCGGTCACAAGACGCTCCTGCCCGCGCTGGTGGAAGCCCTGAAAAAAGAGGGGGCGGACGACATCATCGTCTTCGCGGGCGGCGTGATCCCGGCGCAGGACTACGATTTTCTCTATCAGGCCGGCGCCAAGGCCATCTTCGGCCCCGGCTCGCGCATCGAGGATTCCGCCTGGAGGGTGCTGGAGGAGATCAGGAAGGCAATCAGGGGGCAGAAGACGGAGAGCGGAGGACAAAAAGTCAGCGGCGGCTGAAGCGCCGCCGGGTTGCGGAGGAGAAGACGGAAGGAAAATTGGAAAACCCGCCCCGGAAAGCGAGGAAAATCTATCCCATTGCCATCACGGCGGCGGACGCACGTTTTCCGGCCTTCGGGCGGCGCGGCTCGATCAGCGCGCAGAATGCGGCTCATGGCGCCAGCGCCTTCCGTCCGCGCCAGAAACGCTTCCTTGCGCGGCCTTCCGCACGCGCTTTTCGAAGCCTTTCGTCGTCGCGAATGCCGGTTGTTTCATGGCATTCCCTCTACAGGAATCTTTCTTCCATCCCCGTTATGACATGACAATCATCGCTATGCGCCTTGCTTATTCCGTGCTTCCTTGGTCATCTTTTGAAGGATTGCCGTAATCCCGATAATGGCGCTGATTTCCGCGGTCTTTGCGCCATGCGGCTACCGATGCCGCTATTTTTTTGCTCCTCCCGGATTTTTCTTGTCGCGCATTTGCTCTATCATGCGACAGTTGGCGAGTCGCCCTCAAACCAGACCTGTCCAATTTGACTGTCTGACGCTGGCGCGGGCAACAAAAAACCCGCCGAAGCGGGTGCAAGCGGTTGATTCATTGGCTCCCCGACCTGGGCTCGAACCAGGGACCTACGGATTAACAGTCCGGCGCTCTACCGACTGAGCTATCGGGGAAGCGGTCGGGTTGGCCGAATTCTATAAGAGGGCGTCGATTGCCGTCAACTTTCGCAAAGGGAGCATTTTCCGCGCCACGCGCCAATCAGCGAAAATCATGTTACAAAAGGCAATGCCGAGCATACTGAGGAAATCGTGATGTCAAAGAATACAGAGCCTGCGACGGGCGCGGCGTCCGCAAGCGGCAATCCGGTCGCGTTGAGTCGGCGTATTTACAGGAAGACGCCGACGGGCGAGGAGGCCATCGTCCGGCGCGCCAGGGTGGAAGAGCGCCAGCAGCGCATGATACTGGTGCTCATCGACGGCAAGGCGTCCGTGCAGGAATTGAGCGCGAAAATCGGAGACGCCCAGGTGACGGAAGAGGCCATCGCGGCACTGGAAAAAAACGGTCTCATCGAGTTTGATCGCGTCGCGGAAGACCCGCCTCCGGGCGGCGCGTCGTCCGGCAAGTCTTCGCGGTTTTCCCATTTTTCGACCTTTGGCGAAAAAAAGCCGTCGCCGCCAAAGATTTCCCCGGCGAACGAAGCGCCGCGCGCCGCGCCTGCCGCTATCCAGCAGAATGAGCGCGCGCGGCCAGGCAATCTTGCCTCGGCGCAAACCATCTTGTCGGATGCGCCCGCGCCGTTGCCCGTCCGCTCGCGTTCCGCCGCGCCGCCGCCGTCGCCGTTGCCGCCGTTGGTGATTCGCGCCACCGCCTTGCCGTCGAAAACGGCAATGCCGGACAACGCGGTCAAGGCGGAGGCGCTGGTATTGCCCGCGCCGATTCCCGACCCGGACCCGGAACCCGAATTCACGCCGATAAAGTCGCGCAAGCCTCTGCGCCAGACGCATCCGCGCGTCTATATCTGGGCGCGTTATTCCTTGTGGGCGCTGGGCGCGTTCACGCTGGGCGTCGTCATCGTTGCCGCTTGTCTTCTGCTTTATCCTTACAACAGCAAGCGGACGGAATTTGAGTCCCGACTTGCCGATGCCCTGGGCGTTCCGGTCAGCATCGGCAGGGTCGAGCCGAATTTTTCGGACTGGCGGCTGGAATTACACAAGGTGCGCTTTGGCGGCGAGTCCCAACGGGGCGGGAATCTGGAATCCGTTTTTTTGCCGGGACTGTTTTCCTGGTTGTTTTTTGAAAAGCCGGGCAGCGCCGACGCGCCGGTGGATCTGATCGATGGCGCGCTGGACGTGGCCGCCGTCATGGGGTGGCTGGGCGGCGGGAAATCCGGCGATGCCGCGCCGGACTGGTTGCGTTTCAGCCGTCTGGCGTTGACGCTGGGCGGCAATCCGCTGGCGGTCGTCGAAGGTGAGTTGCGTCGTGATTCGGCGGGGCGTCTGTTGAGCGCCACACTGAAGAGCGCCGATCCTTTGGGGCACATGGAATTCACGTCGCCGCCGACGCGGGATGGCGCGGCGGCGCTGGCGGTCTTCACGCTGGAAGTCAGCAACTGGCTGCCTTCCGCGCAATTTCCGGCGCGGTTGGACAACGTTGCGGGCAAGGGGAGTCTGTACCCGGACAGGATTGTTCTGGAGGAGGGCAGGATGTTCCTGCTCGGCGGTCATTACAGCGGGCGGCTGGAAGCGGGCTGGCGGCGCGACGGCCTGGTGGAGAAGTTGCAGGGCGAAGGCGCGCTGAATCGTGTGCAGATAGCCCAGCTCATGCAGGCCTGGGATATTGCCAATGGACCTGGCGCGCGCGGCGTCAATCTTGGACTGAGCGGCGAGCTTTCCGGGCCGCTGCGCTTTCAGACCCAGGGCGGCACACGGGCGCGCTGGCGTGGAAATCTGCGCGCCAGCGGTGACCTGAAAGCCGATAACGCCATCCTGCAAGGCATCGATCTGACGCGCCTGCTCTACAGCAGCAGCCGGGGCGTGTTGACCCACCACAGGAATGCGCTGACCCGTTTTCAGAAATTTTCCGCCGCCTTTCGTCTCGATTCGGAAGGCTTCGCGCTGGAGCGCATGCAGTTCCGTTCCAACGTGATGCATAACGAGGAAGGCGAAATCCGCGTCACGACCGCCGGAGTGCTTTCGGGTCACGCCAGACTGTTTCTGGGGAATGACAAACGTCTGGAAAACACGCTCATTCTGAGTGGCCGCTATCCAGCCTTGCGAACGGAACTGACCGGCCCGAGAAACGCCGAAGCGCCAACGGAAGCGACGGAAACCCGCTGACGCGGGCATTGGGGTCAGCCGCCTGCCTGTGCGTGACGCAATGGTGAACCGCCGCGCGCCGCGCATTCGTCTTTGTTTCAGGGCAATCGTGTTTCTGCCGGACCGACGACGTCCGGGCGGCGGCGCAGAATTTCCGCGTCGCCGCCCGGAGCCTTGACTTGCCGTGAAGGGATGCCTTACGGGTTGTAGGCCGTTTCGTAATGCTCCGACTGGTCGAGGCCGATGGACTCGGTTTCCGCGTCTACGCGCAGGCCGATGGTCTTGTCGATCAGCTTCAGGAGAATCCAGCTGATGACAAAGCAATAGACAATGGTGAAGGCCACGCCCTTGAACTGCGCGATGAGCTGCGGCAGAACCTCGACGTCCTTGCTGCCGCCCAGCGCGGGAATACAGAAGACGCCGGTCAGGATGGCGCCGACAATGCCGCCGACGCCGTGCAGGCCGAACACATCCAGCGTGTCGTCATAGCCGAATTTGCGTTTCACGACCGCGACAAAGAAGAAACAGACCGCGCCGGCGGCCAGGCCGATCATGATTGCGCCGATAGGGCCGACGTAGGCGCAGCCCGGCGTGATGCCGACCAGACCCGCGAGCGCGCCGGAAGCAAGCCCCAGGGCGCTGGGGCGGCCATTCTTGATCCATTCCACAGTCATCCAGCCGAGTATGCCGGCGCAAGCGCCAATCTGGGTATTGAGCAGCGCCATGCCGGTTGTGCCGTCGACGGCGACAGCGGAACCGACGTTGAAGCCAAACCAGCCTATCCACACGAACCCCGCGCCGATCAGGCAGATGGTGAGGTTGTGCGGCGGCATGGGCGACTGCAAATACCCCTTGCGTCTGCCGATGACCAAACAGGCGGCAAGCGCGGCGATGCCGGAATTGATATGCACCGCCGTGCCGCCCGCGAAGTCGAGTACGCCCCAGTTGGCCATCAGCGACCCATCACCGCCCCAGACCATGTGCGAGACGGGCGCATAGACAAAGGAGAACCACAGCGCCATGAACAGCACGGCGCTGACGAATTTCATGCGCTCGGCAAATCCGCCCGCGACGATTGCCGGTGTGATGATGGCAAAGGAGAGGAGAAAGGTGATCAGCACCGATTCCGGCATCCCGTTCACGATATTGTCCGGCTTCAGGTGCGCCAGAAACAGCGCGCCCGTGCCTCCGACGAAGCTGTGCAGGTTGAAGACGCCCGCTTCCATGCCGGTGGTGTCCGTGGCAATGCTGTAGCCGAACACCACCCAGAGCACGGTTACCACGCCCGCCGTGGCGAAGAATTGCGAAAACACGGAAAGCACGTTCTTGGCGTTGACCATGCCCGCATAGAACATGGCAAGGCCAGGAATGCACATCATGATGACCAGCGCGGCGGCGGTCATCATCCAGGAGGTTGTGCCGGTATCCAGCGTTTCGGCGGGCGCGGCGGCGTCACTGGCGCTGGCGGTGGCCGCCGCGACATCGGCGACTGCCGCGCTCGTCTCCACGCTGACCGGATCGGCAAACGCCGCGCCGGAAAGGCTCAATCCCAACAACAAGACAATAAACAGTTTTTTCATGACAGATTTCCTTTCTCAGAGGGCGGAATTGCCGGTTTCGCCGGTACGGATGCGCAGAGCTTCCTCCAGCGCAAAGACAAAAATCTTGCCGTCGCCCACCTTGCCGGTCGCCGCCGAACGGGTGACAGCCTCAATGACGGCATCCAGTTGCGCATCCACAGTGGCTATTTCGAGCTTGATCTTGGGCAGAAAATCAATCGCGTATTCCGCCCCCCGATACAATTCCGTATGCCCCTTCTGGCGACCAAACCCCTTGACCTCGGTCACGGTGATGCCCTGCACATTGATTTCGGAAAGGGCAAAACGCACCTCGTCCAGCTTGAAGGGTTTGATGATGGCAGTTACCCATTTCATGAATTGACCTCCCAATAAAAGTTAAGATTGAGAAACTTTATTTCCTTGTGTGCAATAAGCAATACTTGTTCCATGAGAATTACCTATATAAATCAATAGATTGCGAAATCCGCGCCCAGAACAACTTTGTCGACAAACCGACAAAATCGCTGTTCGGCGCATGCAAAACCCCATCGTTCCTGCGCAGCGCAACATGGACGGCGGATCTGGGTTTGCCGCCCTGGCGCGCGCGCATTCCGGCGGTCAGGGTTCATGCGGCGACGGATGTTGGCGGCGCGGCAGGGCAATCGCGCGAACGCCTTGTCGCATAACCGACATTTTTTCGTTTACACGCTTCCATCCAGTGACTTGCGCAAGCGTCTGCTCATGGCGCACGCCGCTTTCCAGTTTCAAAAAGCATGAACGACGGATCGCGCGCAAGCGCAAAATGGTATCATGCATCTCTTTCCCATTCCGGTTGCCTTTTTGTCATGCGACAAGCCGAAATCTCCCGCAATACTCTGGAAACCCGGATTACCGTGCGTCTCAATCTGGATGGTTCCGGACAGTGTCGGCTCATGACTGGCGTTCCCTTTCTCGAACACATGCTCGACCAGATCGCCCGGCATGGTCTGCTCGATCTGGAAATTGAGGCCAAGGGCGATTTGCAGGTCGACGATCATCACACGGTTGAGGACATCGGCATCACACTGGGGCAGGCGTTGGCCGTGGCCTGGGGCAATCGGAAGGGACTCATGCGCTATGGTCAGGCTTACGTGCCGCTCGATGAGGCGCTTTCCCGCGTGGCGCTCGATCTTTCCGGGCGTCCCGGCCTCTTCATGAATGTGGAATTCAGCCGCGACACCATCGGTCTCTTCGACGTGGAGCTGGTGCGCGAGTTCTTTCAGGGTCTGGTCAATCACGCGGGCATTACCCTGCACATCGATAACCTCAAGGGCGCCAATGCCCACCACCAGGCGGAGACCATCTTCAAGGCGTTCGGGCGGGCGCTGCGCGCGGCGACGGCGCCGGACGCGCGCATGGCGGGATTGACGCCATCGACCAAGGGCGTCCTGTGATGCGCATTGCCGTCATTGACTACGGCATGGGCAATCTTCGCTCCGTGCTTCAGGCGCTCCGCAAGGTCGCGCCGGAAAAGGACGCGCGCGTGACTTCCGATCCGGCGGAAGTCGCCGCCGCCGAACGGGTCGTGTTTCCCGGTCAGGGCGCCATGCCGGATTGTATGGCGGAACTCGAACGCCGCCGCCTGAAAGCCGCCGTGTTGCAAGCCGCCGCTGAAAAGCCTTTTCTTGGCATCTGCATCGGCCTGCAAATGCTCTTCGAGCAAAGCGAAGAAGGCAACGTCGCCGGGTTGGGCGTATTCTCCGGTCAGGTGCGGCGCTTTGTCCATCCCCTTGTGGACGCGGCGCGGCAGGAAACGCTGAAAGTGCCGCACATGGGCTGGAACCGGGTGTGGCGACAGGGGCAGCATCCGCTCTGGGCGGGCATCGAGGATGGCGCGCGGTTTTATTTCGTGCACAGCTACTGTGTTTTTCCGGCGGCGACGGCGCTTGTTGCCGGACGTTGCGAATATGGATCGTCCTTTACCTCTGCGGTGGGGAGGGCTAACATCTTCGCCGTGCAGTTTCACCCGGAGAAAAGCGCCAGTGACGGCCTGCGGCTCCTGAAAAATTTCGTTTCCTGGCAACCCTAGCGGAAAGACCCTCTGTCCCCTCGTTCTCACGCGTTGATCGCGTCATTCCCTATCTTCTTTCCCATTTCGATCATGCTGCTCATTCCCGCCATCGATCTCAAGAACGGCCAATGCGTCCGTTTGAAGCAGGGCCTGATGGAACAGGTCACCGTGTTTTCCGAATCCCCCGCCGAACAGGCGCGGCACTGGCTGGAGCAGGGCGCGCGCCGCCTGCATCTCGTCGATCTCGACGGCGCGTTTGCCGGATCGCCCAGAAACCGCAGCGCCATCGTCCGCATTCTGGAAGAGGTGGGCGACGCTATTCCCGTGCAACTGGGCGGCGGCATCCGCGATCTGGACGCCATTGAGCGCTGTCTGGACGCGGGGCTTTCCTATGTCATTATCGGCACGGCGGCGGTGAAAAATCCCGGCTTCCTGCGCGACGCCTGCGTCGCCTTTCCCGGTCGCGTCATCGTTGGTCTGGACGCGAAGGACGGCAAGGCGGCGACCGAGGGCTGGTCGAAACTCACCGGTCACGAAGTTGTCGATCTGGGAAAGAAATACGAGGATTACGGCGTCGAGGCCATCATCTACACCGACATTGGCCGCGACGGAATGCTCACCGGCATCAATCTGGAAGCCACCGTGCATCTGGCGCAGTCGATTTCCATTCCCGTCATCGCCTCCGGCGGACTTTCCTCGCTCGATGATGTGCGCGCGCTCTGCGCGGCGGAAGACGAGGGCATCGTCGCCGCCATCGCCGGACGCGCCATCTACGACGGTTCTCTGGATTTCAGACGCGCCCAGGAAGTCGCCGATCAGGCGTCGAAGCGGTGAGCGCGCCTGCCTGCGGCTTGTGCCGCCGCGCCCGTTGTTCTCGCTGAACGGGGGGCGGGCATTCCCGGTCGCCGCCATTGCTTTCCCGCGCGCGGGCAACAGTGGTACCATTTCCGCCTTGCGTCTTGTTCATCGTCCTGAAAGCGCCTGAAAATTTCCATGCTTGCCAAACGCGTCATTCCCTGCCTTGACGTCACCGCCGGGCGCGTCGTCAAGGGTACCAATTTCGTCGATCTGCGCGACGCGGGCGACCCTGTGGAAATCGCCCGCCGTTACGACGAGCAGGGCGCGGATGAAATCGCCTTTCTCGACATCACCGCGTCAAGCGACCAGCGCGACTTCATCCTGCAGGTCATCGAAGCTTGCGCCCGCGAAGTCTTCATTCCTCTCACGGTGGGCGGCGGCGTCCGCAGGGTCGAGGACGTGCGCCGCTTGCTGAATGCGGGCGCCGACAAGGTTTCCATCAATACCGCCGCCGTCAATGATCCCGATCTGGTTGCCGCGGCTTCGGCGAAGGTGGGCGCGCAGTGCATTGTGGCGGCCATCGACGCGAAGCGCGCGGGGAGGGATGTCTGGCATGTCTACACCCACGGCGGCCGCAACGACAGCGGCAAGGACGCGATCCGCTGGGCGCGGCAGGTCGAGGCGCTGGGCGCGGGCGAAATCCTGCTGACCAGCATGGACAGGGACGGCACAAAAAACGGCTTCGACCTTGAGCTTACCCGCGCCGTGGCCGACGCCGTGAATATTCCGGTCATTGCCTCCGGCGGCGTCGGCAACCTTGCGCATCTTGCCGAGGGCGTAACGAAAGGCCGCGCCGACGCCGTGCTGGCCGCCTCCATCTTCCATTTTGGCGAATATACGCTGCGCGAGGCAAAAACCTACATGGCGGCGCAGGGCATCGAGGTGCGTTTATGACGCGCGATGCGGACGCTCCACCCTCCTGGATCGACGCCCTGCAATGGGACGAAAACGGCCTGATCCCCGTCATTGCCCAGGACGCGAACAGCGGGCGGGTGCTGATGCTCGCCTGGATGAATTGCGCCGCCTTGCGGCTTTCCGCGCAAGAAGGCGTGGCCACTTACTGGTCGCGCTCGCGCCAGCGCCTGTGGAAAAAAGGCGAGGAATCCGGACATGTGCAGCGCATCCGCGCCATTCGCGTCGACTGCGATGGCGACGCCGTGCTGCTCATCGTCGAACAGCAAGGCGGCATTGCCTGTCACACCGGGCGGGAAAGCTGTTTTTTCCGCGAACTCGCGGGCGAGGACTGGCAGAATATCGATCCCGTCCTGAAGGAGCCGCGGGATATTTACAGACCCAAGCCATGAACAAACCGAACCCCGATCCCGCCGCCGACATCTTCGAGCGCCTTTCTTCCACGCTGGCCGCGCGAAAGTCCGCCGATCCGGCGGCATCCTACGCAGCCCGGCTTTTCGCCAAAGGGCCGGACGCCATTCTGAAGAAAATCGGCGAGGAAGCCGCCGAACTCATCATGGCCAGCAAGGAGGGAAGATCGCCGGGAATTGTGTATGAGGCGGCGGACGTTCTCTTTCATCTCCTCCTCCTGCTGGCGTTTCATGATCTTTCCATCGACGATGTTCGCCGCGAACTCGAACGCCGCGAAGGCGTTTCCGGCATTGCGGAAAAAGCCGCGCGCGCCGCCCATCCCTGAATTTTCAACCCGAGACCGACAACATGACGGATTGCCTTTTCTGCAAAATCGCCCAGGGCGAGATTCCTTCCCGCAAGGCTTACGAAGACGATCTGGTGTATGCCTTTCACGACATTCACCCGCTGCGCCCCACGCACATTCTGGCAATTCCCAAAAAGCACATCGCTTCGCTTGCCGAAACGACGGCGGCGGACGAGCCGGTTTTGGGGCGGCTCCTGTCCGTAGCCTGGCAGCTCGCGACGGAAAACGGCAGCCCGGACGGATTTCGGGCTATCATCAACACGGGCAGAATCGGCGGACAGGAAGTGCCGCATCTGCATCTGCACATCGTCGGCGGCGAAACGCCTGTCGGTCCCATGCTTTGCAAAATTTGAGGAGACTTTCCATCATGGCCCCAAGCATCTGGCAATTACTGATTATCCTGGCTGTCGTCGTGCTGCTCTTTGGCACCAAGAAACTGCGCAATCTCGGGCAGGATCTGGGCGGCGCCGTCAAGGGCTTCAAGGAAGGCATAAAAGACGCGGACAAGGAAGAGGAAAACGCCGCGTCCGCAAAATCCATCGACAACGCGCCGGGGACGCCGGAAGAAAAACAGAAGTAAAGCAAAGCCGGAGGATGTGACGTTCCCGGCAACAGCGTCCTGCGGCGTCGGCGGCGCGGGCAAGGTCGCGGGCGCGGGAAGCGCGGGATAACCGGCGAACAACTTTTCATGGCCGTCAATCCAGCTTCATTGGGAAGGGTTTTTTCCCTCTCTCCGCAGGCGAACGGAAAGGCATGAGACATGAGCGCATCGGGGCGGCAATACACTCAATGGCGCGGCGATCGGACGGCAGGCAGACTTTTTCCGGAATGCCGTCCGGTTTTTCGCGGCGCGCCGGATCCGAAGGCTTGGGGCGCGAAGGCGCCGAAGGCGCAAAAGGGCGGCACCCGCGCGCGCTGGCGGCGCATCATGGGCCTTGCCCTATTCCTGTTCCTGGGCTTGTTCGTTGCGTCCGCCGACGCGCGGGACAAGGACGAAAACGAGAAAGAGATGGCGGCATTCCTGTCGCTCGCCGTCAGGAGCGCGGGTTTTTGGATGGAGGGAAAGGCGGAAGAAGCCGTCGTCGGCTATGACGAGATCGACCGCCGCTTCGGGAAGGACGACGCGCCCTGGGCGCGCGAGGGGGTGGACGGAGCGGATGCCGCCAAGGGCGCGTGCTTGTGGTTCATGGGCAAGAACCAGGAAGCCGCCGCCGTCTTCGATGAAATCGACCGCCGTTTCGGGAAGGACGACGCGTTCCGGGAGCGGGTTGTCATGGCGCTTGCCGCCAGGATCATGGTCTTGTGGGTGGCGGGAGAAAATGAGGCGGTCATCGCCGCCGCGGACGCGGTCGACCAACGTTTCGGCAAGGACGATTTTCCCGCCGCGCGCAAAAGCGTTGCCGCGGCGCTTGCCGCCAAGGGCGCGGCGCTGTGGATGGAAGACCGCGCCGAGGAAGCCGCCGCCGTTTTCGAGGCAATCGGTCGCCGCTCCGAGGAGGGCGATCCCGATCCCGTGAATCCGATCGTTGCGGCGTTCGTCGTCAAGGGCGCGGTTTTGTGGGAACAAGGCAATATCAGGGAAGCCGTCGCCGCCTTCGACGAGATCGACCGACGTTTCAGAGACGACACGCCCAGGGCGCGCGAAGCGGTCATGTTCGCGCTCGCCGCCAAAAGCGATATTCTGGGAGGGCGCTGGATTTCCCCCTTTTACTTCTTTCCCCGTCCGATTGGCGGGGCGGGCGAGGTTTCAAAGGATATGGACGGGGAGGTTCTCGCCGTCGCGGACGAGATCGATCGTCGTTTCAGAGAGGAGGATTCGCCCATGACGCGCGCGCTGGTTGCCCGCGCGCTCAACAACAAGGCGCGGGTGTTGCGGAAACAGGGCAGGAACGAAGAGGCCATTGCCGTCCTTGACGCGATCGACAGCCGCTTCGGCGCGGACGATTCGTCCGGCGCGCGTCAACAGGCAGCCGAGGCGCTTCTCGGCAAGAGCGAGATTCTGGATGAGCAAGGCAAGACCGCAGAAGCCGCCGCCATTCGTGACGAAGCGAATCGCCGCTTCCGCGATCTCCTGCCGGATACGCCGCCCCCGCGCCCTTGACCGCCCCGGGACGCGCGCCGTCGCCATTCCCCCCGTCAGGCGCCAGGCAAGCGAGCGATGGAGAAGGGAATGCCGCGGCGCAAAACAACGGCCTGGGCATGCGGGGTTGCCGGGAAGGGCAAGGCGCTGGGATGCTTCCGGCGCCGTATGGGTAATCGCCTTCTGATTTTCTGACGCTTCCGGTTTTTTTCCTGTGTTCGCGTCCCGTCTGGAATCGCGGCGGGAGGAAGCGACGAAATGCCCGTAAAATCGCCGTGATGTCGTTTGCGGGAAAGCGGGAGGGAAAATGGGGTTTTCGGTTGAGGTGAGCGAGACGGAAAGCGTGCGTTATCTGCATTTCGGCTCAACGTGGATACAGGGCGCAATGCGCATTGCGCGGCCTTACGCGCTGGAAGTGGCCTATACGCGGGAGATGCTGTTGCCGCTTCTGTTGCGCGCCGAACCGTTGCGCCATTGTCTGCTGGTGGGACTGGGCGCGGCTTCGCAGCTCAAGTTCCTGCATCGGCATTTCCCGGACGCCCATTTCTGTGTGCTTGAAATCAATCCTGACGTGCCGACTGTGGCGCGTCAGTTTTTCAAATTGCCGGATTCGCCCAAAATTGAGGTTATCGTTGAAGATGCCGCCGCATGGATGGCCGTCCACGCGCCGCAGGCCTGTTTCGATCTGATTCTCCAGGATGGTTTTGACGCGGCGGGACGCAGCGGCGCGCTTTCCGGCATGGCGTTTTACGCGCGCTGCCGCGCGGCGTTGCGCGCGGATGGCGCGCTCGCCTGCAATCTTCTGGGAGGCCGCCGAGGTTTTCAGGCCAATCTGCGCCGCCTGCGCCGCGTTTTTCCGGAGCGCAACCTGCATTTCCCTTCTGGCGACAGCGGCAATGTGGTCGCCTTTGGTTTCGCGGGCGCGGCGCAGGATTTCACGCTGGCGGATTTGCGCGAACGCGCCATGAATCTCAAGGCCAGCACCGGCCTTGATTTGCGTCCTATCGTTTCCCGTCTGCAATTGGCCGTCGCGATGCCGGATGGTAGACTGCGGCTTTGAGCGCATCCGTCCCGGCAGGGTCGAAAGGCATCTGCGCGTTTTTGTATAATCCGCTTGCCGACAGGGGCGATGTTTTTTGGCGGCGGGCAGGGCCGCCGCGCGGCGCGCTTGCGGCAAGGAGGGGAAATGAAAAAAAATATCTCAGGCATTGTGCTTCTGGCGATTGCGCTCTGCGCTTGCCGGACGGCGGCGGAAGATGAATACGCAACAGCCGCTGAAAATCTGCAAGGCGCATGCGCGCGCGGAAACGCGGAAAGTTGCGCGGCGTTGGGTGATCTATATGAACGGGGTAAAACAGGGGGGATCGATTATGCAAAAGCTGTTGAATTCTACGAAAAATCGTGCGGCCTGAATCATTATCCGGCCTGCGCGAATGTGGCGCGCATCCATTCTTTTTTCAGGATTGGATTCATAAGCCATGAAAAGATGTGGGCATACGCGCGGAAATCCTGCGATTTCGGCGTTGTCGGAGGATGCGCGCACCTGTCCGTTCTCTATCGTTCCGGCGTGGAAAAGGATGTGGCGAAATCTTTCGCGCTTGCCGAAAATTCATGTGGAAAAAATGTCGGTTTTGCGTGTGATTTGCTTGGTGCCCTGTACCAATCAGGAGAAGGCGTCAATAGCGATCCCGCCGCGGCAAATCGCTTCTTTGCCAAGGCGGCGGAACTTTATCGACAGGAATGCGACAAAGGCTATGCGCTCGACTGTTTCAGGCTGGGGGGCTTGCGCAACCAGGGCAATGGCGTCGAACAGGACACGACCGGGGCGATTCTTCTTTATCAGAAGGCCTGCGACGCCAGGATTGCGATTGCTTGCGAATGGCTGTCGAAGATATACCTGTACAGCGATCATGTGGAGAATGATGAAGAAAAGGCGGCGCAATACAGGGAAAAATCATGCGATTCTGGTGATGCGCCATCCTGTTACGCCCTGGGTATGGATTATTTGCACGGCGATGAGGGCGTTGCAAGAGACGAGGCAAAGGCCGCCGGGTTGTTTCAGAAGGGTTGCGATCTGGATGACGACGATTCATGCGAAAGCCTTGGCGACTTGTACATGAAAGGCGCGGAAGCGTTTCAACAGGACAAGGAACACGCTGCCG
>JAITJU010000226.1 GCA_031278735.1 Zoogloeaceae bacterium | reverse complement strand
AAGTTGCGCAAGCCGACGAAACCGCCGGTGTTCACGTCTATGGTGGTCATGGCCTCATTCTGGTCAAGAATCAGATAACCGCCGGATTTCAGGTCAACGCGCCTCGAGATCGCCTTTTCGATTTCATCCTCGACGCCGTGCAGCTCGAACAGCGGTCGCGTCCCGGTATAGTGCTCGATGAGCGGCAACACCGTCGGCATGTATTCGCGGGCGAAATCCCGCATGTGCGCCAGATGCGCGCTGGAATCCGCGATGATGCGAGCGGTTTCGGGATTGACCAGATCGCGCAGCACCCGCTGCGCCAGATTGAGTTCCCGGTAGAGCAGGCTGGGCGCGGCGGCGCTGCCGGCCTTGTCGTTGATGTCGCGCCAGAGCTTGCGCAGGTAGGCGATGTCGTTGATCAGTTCCGCGTCGCTGGCGTTTTCCGCCATCGTCCGCACGATGAAGCCGCCTTCTTCTTCCGGCGTCAGCGAGGCGAGCCGCAGGCGCAGGGATTCGCGCCCGGCCTCGTTCTCGATGCGCTGGGAAATGCCAATATGTTTTTCCCGCGGCAAATACACAAGCATTCGCCCGGCCAGTGAAATTTGCGTGGAAAGCCGCGCCCCCTTGCTGCCCATCGGGTCCTTGATGACTTGCGCCATCAGGCTTTGGCCTTCGGAAAGAATGCGTTCTATGGGCTTTTGCGGTTCGCGCCCATAGTCGCCGTTTTCCCGCGCCTGCCAGATGTCGGCAGCATGGAGAAAAGCCGTGCGCTCCAGGCCGATGTCGACAAAGGCGGACTGCATTCCCGGCAGGATGCGGCTGACCCGCCCCAGATAGATGTTGCCCACCAGACCCAGACTGACCGACCGCTCAATGTGCAGTTCCTGCGTCACGCCCTGCGCCATGATGGCGACGCGTGTTTCCATCGGTGAAAAATTGATGAGGATTTCTTCGGACATGGGCGGCGGCAAGATTAGAAAATTTCCACGATTCTACCCGAAGCCCGTCTTCTTCTTTTTGAATTCCCGCGATCTGCGCGCCGTCGGGCGCACCGAAAGGCCGACGGAAACGAGGCGCGGACGCGCTGAAAATCAAGGCGCGCCAACCTCGAACGCCTCCGCGCATCGCGCGGGTAGCTTTCAGCGGCACCGCGCGTCTTCTCGCGGGCGCCTCAAATGCCCGCCCCGGCGACAAGATCGTCGTCGCGCTCGCGCTCGAACACTTTTATGCGCGAGGGCATGAGGCGCACACGCTGACCTTCGTGCAGACCGCGCACGGCAAGCTGCTCGCGCCCCATTTCCACTTCAAAGTTCCGGGCGTCGGCGGAAAGCCCTGTGAGTTCAATGCGCGCCAGCGCGCCGAAGCCCAGAATGCGGGTGATTCTGGCGGCAACGCCAACGGCGTGATCCTCGCTTTCCGGCACGATGTCCAGTTCGTGCGGGCGCACAAAAGCGGTGACGGAAGCGCCCGCCGCCAGGGATTCGGCGCCTGGCGCGGCGTCGGCGTGCAAGAGCGCGCCATCCGTATGCACGCGCCCTTCCTCGATGCGGCCATGAAAATAATTGACCGCGCCCAGAAAACCATAGACGAAAGGCGTCGCCGGATGCTGGTAGACTTCCTGCGGCGCGCCGACCTGCTCGATGCGGCCATGATTCATGAGCACCACCTGGTCGGCGACCTCCAGCGCCTCTTCCTGATCATGGGTGACGAAGATGGAAGTGATGTGCAGATCGTCATGCAGGCGTCTCAACCAGCGGCGCAACTCTTTCCGCACCTTGGCGTCCAGCGCGCCGAAGGGTTCGTCGAGGAGCAACACGCGGGGTTCCACCGCCAGCGCGCGCGCCAGCGCGATGCGCTGGCGCTGACCGCCGGAAAGCTGCGCGGGCAGACGGTCGGCCAGCCAGTCGAGCTGCACCAGATCCAGAAGCGCGTGCACCTTCTTGCGGATTTCCGCCTCCGGCGGGCGCAGTTTGCGCGGTTTTACGCGCAGGCCGAAAGCGACATTCTCGAAGACGCTCAAATGGCGAAAGAGCGCGTAATGCTGAAAGACGAACCCTACCTGGCGTTCGCGCACGTGGGTATTGGAAGCGTCTTCGCCTTCCAGCAGCACCATGCCCCGATCGGCGCTCTCCAGACCGGCGATGATGCGCAGCAAGGTGGTCTTTCCACAGCCGGAAGGCCCCAGAAGCGCCGTCAGCTGGCCTCCGGGGAAAGCGAGGCTGATGCCGTCCAGCGCGACGAATTTGCCGAATTGCTTGTGGATGTCGCGTACTTCGATGCTCATGGGGCAATGTCCTGTTTGTCGTCGTTGAAATCGAGCGCCTGCCTCGCCTTCCATTCCACCCAGCTTTTGACCGCCAGCGTCACCAGCGCCAGCAGGGCGAGCAGCGAAGCGACGGCAAAAGCGGCGGAAAAGCTGTATTCGTTATAGAGAATCTCGACCTGCAGGGGCATGGTGTTGGTCTGGCCGCGAATATGCCCGGAGACTACGGAAACCGCGCCAAACTCGCCCATGGCGCGCGCGTTGCAGAGGATTATGCCGTAGAGCAATCCCCACTTGACGTTGGGCAGCGTGATGCGCCAGAAAGTTTGCCAGCCGCGCGCGCCCAGCACGATGGCGGCCTCCTCCTCCTCGCGTCCCTGCGCCTGCATCAGGGGAATCAGCTCACGGGCGACGAAGGGGAAGGTGACGAATATCGTCGCAAGCACGATGCCGGGCGCGGCGAAAATGATTTTTATGTCCCACGCCTGCAGCCAGGGCGCAAACCAGCCGTGCTGGGTGCTGAACAGCAGCACGAACACCAGACCGGCAACCACCGGCGAAACGGAAAAAGGCAGGTCGATCAGGGTGACGAGCAACTGTTTGCCGCGAAACTCGAACTTGGCGATGCACCAGGCCGCCGCGACGCCAAAAACCAGATTGAGCGGCAGGGCAATGGCGACAGTCGTCAGGGTGAGCCAGACGGCGGCGCGCGCGTCCGGTTCAGAGATGGCCGCCCAATAGGCGTCCAGCCCTTTCCGAAACGCTTCCGCGAAAACGACGATGAGCGGCAACAGCAGGAAAACGGCGAAGAAGCCGAGCGCAAGCCCCAACACCAGACACTTTATCCACGGAACCGCCGCCAGGGCGCGCTTCAGTTCGCCCGGCGCCAGACTGCTTATTGCCCGCGCGCGGGCGGCGGGATTGATTTTCATCGACGCCCCTTCCGAATGCGCCGACTCGTCCAGGCTTGCAGGACATTGATGACGAGCAGCAGGACAAAGGAAAGCAGCAGCATGACCGCTGCTATCGCCGTCGCCCCCACGTAGTCGAATTCATCCAGTTTGAAGATGATCATGAGCGGCGTGATTTCCGAAATGAAAGGCATGTTGCCCGCGATGAAGATGACCGATCCGTATTCGCCCACCGCGCGCGCAAAAGCCAGCGCGAAACCCGTGAGCAGGGCGGGCAGCAGAATCGGCAGCAGCACGTAGCGGAAAGTCTGCCAGCGCCGCGCGCCCAGACTGGCGGCAGCTTCTTCCAGTTCCGGGTCAAGGTCTTCCAGAATCGGCTGCACGGTGCGCACCACGAAAGGCAGACCGATGAAAATCAGCGCCGTGAGAATGCCCAACGGCGTATAGGCCACCTTGATGTTGAATTCGGCCAAGGCCGCGGCTGTCTCCGCGCTTCCCCCAAAATCGAGCCAAAGCGCCGACAGCGCGGCGCCGATGGAAGCGCCGAGCGCCTCCAGCGGCTTGCCCAGCCAGCCGTTGCCCGCGTAGAGCGTCGTCAACGCGATGCCCGTCACCGCCGTCGGCAGGGCGAAAGGCAAATCCACCAGCGCGTCGACCAGTTTTTTGCCTGGAAAACGGTAACGCACCAGCGACCAGGCCAGCAACAGACCAAAGACGGAATTGATCGCCGCCGCCAGCAGCGACAGGCCAAAACTGACCTTGTAGGACGCCACGACGCGCGGGGCGCTGACTATCGCCCAGAATTCCGCCAGGCTCAGGTCAGCGGCCTTGATGAACACCGCCGCCAGCGGAATCAGCACGATGAGCGAAAGATAGACGAGGGTATACCCCAGCGTCAGAGGAAAACCCGGCAGGACATTTTTATGCCGTCGCGTCATTTAACG
Source organism: Zoogloeaceae bacterium (assembly GCA_031278735.1). Classification (GTDB taxonomy): domain Bacteria; phylum Pseudomonadota; class Gammaproteobacteria; order Burkholderiales; family Rhodocyclaceae; genus Azovibrio. The sequence goes on along the minus strand of JAITJU010000226.1, from coordinate 6,262 downwards.
GCGTTCCACAATCTGATCGTAAATGCCGCCGTCGGCGAAATGCGTTTTTTGCACGTTCGCCCAGCCGCCCAGCTCGCCTTCCACGGTAAAGGTGCGCACGGCGGGAAAGCGCGCCGCGTATTGCGCCAACACCGCCGCGTCCCGCGGACGAAAATGATGCCGGGCAATCGTTTCCTGTCCCGCCGGAGAAAACAGAAAATTCAGGTAAGCCGTCGCCGCCTCGCGCGTGCCGCGCTTGTCGACCACCTTGTCAACGATGGCCACCGGCGCGGCAGCCTCGATGGTGAGGGCGGGATACACCACCTCGAACGCTTCCTTGCCCAATTCATTGGCGATCAACACGGCCTCGTTCTCGAACGTCACCAGCACGTCGCCGATGCCGCGCTGGGTAAAGGTAGTGGTCGCGCCGCGTCCGCCGCCATCTAGCACGGGCACGTTCTTGAATAACGCCGCCACGAATTCCCGCGCCTTGGCGGCATCGTCGCCATTTTTTCGCAACGCCTGCCCCCAGGCCGCCAGATAGGTATAGCGGCCATTGCCGGAAGTCTTGGGATTGGGGATGATGACCGAAACGCCCGGTCGCGCCAGATCCGCCCAATCCTTGATGCCTTTTGGGTTGCCCTTGCGCACCAGGAATACGGAAACCGTGGTGTAGGGCGCGGATTCATGGGGAAAACGCCGCCGCCAGTCCGCCGCCACCAACGCGCCGCGCTCGACCAGAATGTCGATGTCCGGCGCCTGGTTCATGGTTATCACATCCGCTTCCAGCCCGGCCGCCACGGACAGCGCCTGCTTGCTGGAGCCGCCATGCGACTGGTTGAGCGTGACGGCTTCCCGTTTCTTCGCCCGCCATTCGGCGGCAAACGCCGGATTGATGTCCTTGTACAACTCGCGCGAGACATCGTAGGAAACATTGAGCAGACTCACCTCCGCCCCGACCGGCGGCGCAAGGAAGGTCAACGCGGACAGCGCGGCCAGCGACGCCGCAAAGCGCAAGGAAAAAAGAACACGCATGATGGAAATCTCTCGAATGAATGGGGTAAGCGGCAGTCTAAACGGCAAACGCGAATGAAAAAATATTAAAAGGTTTGATAGTTATTCACAAAACGCATATGCCCGCGCGCCGCCGGGAGGCGCAGGCGCGTGACGACCTTGCGGGCGTTCCTGCCGCGATTTCTTCGGAGAAGGCGCGTCAGTTCTCGTTTTCCGCGTAATTGATGCCGGAGAGCATGTGGCGCGCCTGGCTCTGGATTTGTTCCTGCATCTGCTGGAACATTTTCTGACTTTGCTCCATATAGGCCGATATCATGCTCTGCATGACGGGTTGCTGGAGGTTGACGAACTGCGCCCAGAAATCAGGCGACATCTGCGGCGACGGGTTTTCGCCGAAGACGGCGCGGGACTGTTCCTGCAACTTGTGCTGGAAGTCGATGAAGCTGCGGATGGTGTTTTCCAGATACTTGCCCAGTACGCCGCGCATGGCGTTGCCATACAAGCGAATCATCAGGCTCAGGAGTTCGCTGGAAAAAATGGGCACGCCGCCGCTTTCCTCCTCCAGCAAAACCTGCAACAGGATGCTGCGCGTCAGGTCTTCGCCGCTTTTGGCGTCAATCACCACGAAATGGTCGTAGTGCAGCACCAGTTCCTTCACGTCACTCAGGGTAATGTAGCTGCTGGTCAGGGTGTCGTAGAGACGACGATTGGGGTATTTCTTGATTTGCCGGATTTTTTCTGTCATCGAACTGGCTCCGAAGGTTAGTGTGCAGTGCAGCATTATAAGCGCAAAAAAAAGCCGGACTGGCAAGCCCAGGCCGGGTTTCATCCAGAGAAACGCGCGGGATCGCCGCGCCCATCTCGTTCAAAGGTGCCGCACCGCCGCCTCTTTCCGCAAGAACGCGGCAAGCGGAGCGAGAACGTCATCGAGGAATTTCCCGAACGAGCCGCCGACAGGTCTGTTTGGCGTGGTCATTGCCTCGCCTGCCCTTGACGATGGCCCGGACATGGCCTTCCCGAAAAAAACGGGCATTGAATCGCTCAATGCCCATTTTTTCATAGCCGTATTCGCTTACTGGCTTACTGGTAGTGCAGGCCGCCGTTGATGTTGAGTGTGGCGCCGGTGGTAAAGCCGGAAAGCTCGTCGGCGAGGAAGACGACGGCAAAGCCGATTTCTTCCGGCTTGGCCAGCCGCTTCACCGGCACGGAATCAATGATGCCCTGCAGGATTTCCGGCTTGATCGCGGTCACCATCTTGGTGGCGACATAGCCGGGGGCGATGGCGTTCACGGTGACGCCCTTGGTCGCCAGTTCCTGCGCCAGCGCCTTGGTGAAGCCGATCACCCCGGCCTTGGCGGCGGAGTAGTTGGTCTGCCCGGCTTGTCCCTTGACGCCGTTTACGGAGGAAATGTTGATGATGCGTCCCCAGCCGCGCTCGGCCATCTTGGCGGAAAACTGCTTGGTGACGTTGAAGAGGCTGGAGAGGTTGGTGTTGATGACGGCATCCCATTGTTCGCGTTCCATGCCCTTGAACATCTTGTCGCGGGTAATGCCGGCGTTATTCACCAGAATATCGACGGGGCCCGCCTTCTGTTCGGCCTCGGCGGCCAGCGCCTGCACGGAGGCCAGATCCGCCACGTCGCCCGCGACGGGGATGAAATCCCTGAAGCCGGCGTCGGCCTGTTCCTTCAGCCATTCTTCCTTTTTGTCGAATTGGGGGTGATAGGCCGCGACGACCTTGTGGCCAGCCTTGGCGAGCGCCTGGCAAATGGCGGTGCCCAGACCGCCCATGGCGCCGGTGACGAGTGCAACACGTTGTGTCATTGTCGTATCCTTTCCTTGAAGAAAGTGGTTGGAAAAACGTGGAACTTACCAGAAAACCCGTCTGCCTGCTGTATTTTTTGCACTGCAACAAGCAGAGGGCAGGGCACCGGGCGCCCGCAATGCTTATCGTCTTCTGTCCTTCGCGCTCCGATCAGCGCAACCCCAGCACGTCCTGCATGTCGAACAGCCCGGCCTGCCGCCCGGCGAGAAAACGCGCCGCGCGCAGGCTGCCCAGGGCGTAGGGCATGCGGCTGCCCGCCTTGTGCGTGATTTCCACCCGTTCGCCAATGCCGCAGAACAGCACGCTGTGGTCGCCCACAATGTCGCCGCCGCGCACGGTGGAAAACCCGATGGTCGCCGCGTCGCGCTCGCCGGTGTGTCCTTCGCGCCCATAAATCGCGCATTCGGCAAGCGAGCGTCCCAGGGCGTCGGCGACGACTTCGCCCATGCGCAAAGCGGTGCCGGAAGGCGCGTCGACCTTCATGCGGTGATGTGCCTCGACGATTTCCACATCATAGCCCTGTGCAAGAATGCGGGACGCGGTATCCAGGAGTTTGAAAACCACATTGACGCCCACCGCCATGTTGGGCGCGAAGACAATGGGGATGCGCCGGGCCGCCTCCTGAATGCGCGCCTTGCCCGCCGCGTCGAACCCCGTGGTGCCGATGACCATCGCCACGCCCGCCGCTTCGCATTGTTCGAGATGGCGGAGCGCGCCTTCGGGACGGGTGAAATCGATCAGGCAATCGCTATCCGCCAGGGCAAGACGTTCGCCGACAATTACGCCGCAAGGCGGCAGACCCGCCAGTTCGGCGGCGTCGCGCCCAACAGCGGCGTTACCGGGCTGATCGACGGCGGCGGCAAGCCGCAGGGCGGCATCTTTCAGGACGGCTTCGATCAGCATTCGTCCCATGCGTCCGGAAGCGCCGGTGACGGCAATTCGATTCTTGGTCTGCATCGGGTTTCCTTCGGAATCGGGGATGGATTACGGACTGGCTCACCAGGTCAGGCTTTGTCGCAGACGCCCCCAGAAGCCCATTTCCTCCTCCGGCGGCAACGCCTGTTCGCCGGGCGCGACGCTGCCCAGATCAACCACCTGGGTCGGCGCGACCGGCGCGGTCAATTCGGCTGTCGTGCCGACTTCCACGTCCCCCGTCACACGCTCCAATAAATCGTTGGCGTCAAAAAATATGGTCAGTTTGCGCGCCGTCACCTTGCCGCTCTTGCCTTCTTCCAGACGGAACAGGTAATCCCATCGCCGGGCGTGAAACATGTCCGCCAACAAAGGCGTGCCCAGAATGAAGCGCACCTGGTCGCGGGTGAGGCCGGGACGCAGCTGGGAGGCCATTTCCTGCGTCAGCACGTTGCCCTGTTGCACATCAATGCGGTATTCGGTCACGAAGGCCGGGACGCGGGCGCAAGCGCCCAGGCTCAGCAACGCGCCCGTCAAGACAAAAGCGGATAAAAATCGAAGCGCCATGAAAACAGGATTTTGCAAGGTTGATCAAGTTCCGTATCATAGCCGGAAATTTCCGGTTTCGAGAAAACATCATGTCGAATTCGCACAATCTGCGGGAAATGGGGCTGAAAGCCACCCTTCCCCGCCTGAAGATTCTTGAGCTCTTTGAAAAAAGCCAGGTTCGCCATCTGGCCGCGGAAGACGTTTACCGTCTGCTGCTGGCGGAAGGCGTAGACATCGGTCTGGCGACCGTCTACCGGGTGCTGACCCAGTTCGAACAGGCGGGCTTGCTGGAGCGCCATTTCTTCGAGTCCAGCAAGGCCTCCTTTGAAATCAACGAAGGAATGCACCATGACCATCTGGTGTGCGTCGACTGCGGTCATGTGGCGGAATTCTGCGACGACGAGATAGAACGCCTGCAAAAGAAGGTGGCCGCCGAGCGCGGCTTCGTGATCGAGGGACATGCGCTCTACCTTTACGCGCACTGCACCAAGCCTGGCTGCGCCAATCGCCAGGAAGCGGAAAATCGGCGCCGCGCCATCGAAATCGACGACGACGCCTAAACCCGCAAAAAAAACCCTGACGTGGTAAGCGCCAGGGTTAGGGAGGGTTGGAGCAAACAAAAATGGGCGGCGTTCCTGTTCTTCTGTAAAAATTTCTGGCCGCGCCCGTGTTGGAGTAGACGCATGGTAAGGGCGGCAACATTCCGCTTCCATCTCTTTGGCGTGTAGATTGTGTAACCGTTGTTGACGGCCTCCCTCCCGGCGATCTTCGGGGATGCGTGAAAAGGCGCGCGGCGGGGCGTCGCCATTGGTTTACACTTTCCTTGTTTTTCTCTGCCGCCTTTTTGTCATGCGTCTCGAACGTTTGTTGCAACAACAGGGTTTTGGCACGCGCAAGGCGTGCCGCAAGCTGATTCGCCAGGGGCGTTTCGCGCTGGCGGGCGCGCCGTTGACCGACCCGTTTGTTGACGTGGCGGCAGAAGAAGGGCTTCTGTTGCGCGTGGATGGCGAAGACTGGCCTTATGCCGGAAAAGCCGTCATCATGCTGAACAAGCCCGCCGGATATGAATGCTCGAAAAATCCCCGCCATCATCCCGGCATCGACGCGCTCTTGCCGCCCCCTTTTGTGGCGCGTGCCCTGCAAAGCGTCGGGCGGCTGGATGAGGACAGCACGGGGCTTTTGCTGCTTACCGATGACGGCGCGCTGATCCACGCGCTGTCCTCCCCCGGACGCAAGGTGGAGAAGCGTTATCGCGTCACGGCGCGTCACCCGCTGGACACGGCGCAGATCGAGGCGTTGCGCGCGGGCGTCGTGCTGCGCGACGCGCCGCAACCGGCGAGGGCGCTGGCAGTCGAGGCGGCGGATGCCCATACGCTCTTACTGACGCTGACCGAAGGCCGTTATCATCAGGTCAAGCGTATGCTGGCGGCGGTCGGCAATCGGGCGGAAGCGTTGCAGCGCGTCGCCATTGGCGCGCTGCGCCTGCCCGCCGATTTGCCCGAAGGCCAATGGCGGTGGCTTGCCGCAGCCGATCTGGAACTTGTCTGGAGAAAGACCGCATGACCCTGAACGAATTGCGTTACATCGTCGCGCTGGCGCGGGAGAAGCACTTTGGCCGCGCCGCCGAGCGTTGCCACGTCAGCCAGCCCAGCCTGTCCGTCGCCGTCAAGAAATTCGAGGATCGGCTGGGCGTCCTGCTTTTCGAGCGCACGCCGAGCGAAATCCGCCTGACGCTGGCGGGCGGGCGCATCTGCGAACAGGCGGAAAAGGTGCTGCGCGAGGCCGCGTACATCGAGGAACTGGCGCGGATCGGCAAGGATCCGCTCGCAGGCCCCTTGCGTCTGGGCGTCATCTACACCATCGCGCCTTATCTGCTGCCGCGCCTCATCCCCGCGCTGCATACGCTTGCGCCGCGCATCCCGCTGTTCTTGCAGGAAAATTTCACGCACAAACTGCTGGATTCGCTGAAAACCGGCGAGCTGG
>JAITJU010000186.1 GCA_031278735.1 Zoogloeaceae bacterium | reverse complement strand
GTTCGCCCCGACGGAAACAGACCTGGCTTTCCAGGCGCTGCATCCGCACACCCTTGTAACGTAATTCGTCGATGCGCGCCTGGCCGGAAATTTCCAGACTATCCGCCTGCGTTTCCATTCGCGCTTGCGTCGCCGCATCATTCGCGGCGGGCGGCGAAGGTTCCGGTTCCGGCGCCGCCGTCTCCGGCGCGGTTTCGGCGCGCAGGTAGCGATCCAGGTTCAATTGATCGAGATGCGCCTGAAATTCCAGACGCGATGGGCGTCCCGACAATCCCCGCGCCCACTGCCAGTTCAACGCCAACCGGCTATCGTCCAACACGGCTTGCAACACGCCCGCGCCTTGCTGCGCCGCGCCCTCTGTCGATCCTTGTCCTGCACCCTCTGCCGCCGGGGAATCTTCCGAAGCCGCCGCATTTCCCGTTCCCAGAAAAAAATCTCCCGAAAGACGCAGATTCAACGCCTCGGCAAGCGAAGGCCCCGCATCGACCCGCATCGACCCTTGCAAGGCGTCCGCCCGCACATGCAGGCCATGCGCGTCGTCCCGCGCGCGCAGCGCCGTGACAAGTTCGCCCTGATAGCGATGTTGCCGCCAGTTTCCTTCCCAATCCAGACGAAGGCGCGGGCTTTCCATATGACCATTCTCGCCGCGCAAGTCCTCCAGATTCAGGCGCGCTTGCAACACGTCATCCGCCAGCGTCAAATGCGCCTTCAATTGCCGCAGCAGCGGCGCGGCGTACTGCCAGCGCAAGGCTTCAAGCTCGATGCCGCCCGCCAGCCCGCCCGCAAACGCTGTCGCCGCGCGCTCGCCTTGCGCGCGCAGCTGCGAAATTTCAAGATCGCGCGCGGACAAATCCGCCTTCATCTGACGAACCGTCAAGGCAAGCCGCGCCTGTTCCAGCGCCTGCCCATGCCCCTTGAGGCTCACGCGCAGATTATCCAGCTGCAAGCGCAGCGCAGCGCCATCCAGCCGATACAGGGTATCCAACGTCATGGCAAGCTGCGCGACCGCATCGTCTTCCGAAGCGCCTGCGCGCAAGGTTGCGCCCATTTCCAGCTTGCCTTGCGCGCGCAGCCCCAGGCGGCCAGAACGCAGAAACACCTTTTCCAACGTCAAATGACGCGCATTCAGCGCGTCCTGCCACGTTACGCGCCCGTTCAGCAAAATCAGCTTCTCCACTTCCACGTTTGGCGACGATTCCTCCGATGTCGCGCTGGACAATAAATCGTCAAAGTTGTAACGCCCCTCGGAATCCCGCGCCAGATGAAGCGTCCAGTCGCGGATTTCAATGCGGTTGATCAGGATTTTGCCCATGAGCAAAGGCAAAAGCTCAAGCGCGCCATCCAACCGCCCCAGCGTCAAAAAATCCGCCTCACCCGCCGAATCCAGAAGGCGCACGTCCCGCATTTCCACAGACAAGCGCGGCAAGAACTTCAGACGCAACGGGCCATCCATCCGCAATTCCCGCTGTTTCTCCAGACGCGCCCACTCAATCAGACCTGCTTTCAGGGCTTCGCCATCAAAGCGGATGAACATGAGCAAGAGCAACACCAGCAGGACGAGCGCCACGCCGCCCAGCAACCAGCGCCGCCAGGCGCGTTGCCCGGACAACAGCGACAAAGATAATGACATTCGCCTCCCGATGTTTTTCGTTCAGATCAAAAATTTTTGCGTCTGGCGGGATTTTCTCATTATTGCGGCGCAATAAAAAAGCCTTCCCGCTCGCAAAGCGGGAAGGCTCGAAACGCCAACGCGCCAAACGGCGCCTATTTCCGGTCGTTGCGCGCGTCTTCGTTGATTTTCTTGGAAAAAAAGATCGGCAGGAAAATCGCCATCACGACGACAAACCCGATTGTAAACACGCTCAAAAGGCCAATTTCATTACCCAACAGTTCTTGCAACATGATTCACTCCTCCTTCAAGGTTGGTAAAGCGGGATCGGTCTGTTGTGGAAAAAGCTCCAGCGGATCGCCGGCATCAGGTTGCCAGCTTCCCACCAAGCGCCAGGTTTCGTCCTGATCTTCAAGGTATACATGCCAGCGTCCGTGCACTTCCGTCGTCAGAACGCCGCTATAAAAGCCTTGTCCTGCCGCCCGAAGCGCCACCACCTGATCTTGCCCCGCACGAGTCGGGTGGTTGAAATGCAGACGCAGTTCCGCGGGTAACGCGGCTATATCCGCCGCACGCATAAAAACTCTTGCTTCCCGACCGCTCAGCATGATCTGCGCGGACAGGGAAAGCTCCCCCGCCGCCTTGTCGCGGTGCAGACGCTGATTGATCGCCAGACCCTGCTTGTAATAGTCATCCTCCACCATGGCGTTGGGATGCAGGATTGTGGCAATGATGATCGTGGCAATGCCCGCGATGATGACGATGATCGGCCCGGACATCAATATCCACGGCCAGGGTTCCTTGTACCTGGGGCGCGCGTCCAGCGCGCCGACATTCATGTTCAGTCCGGGGGTTTTTGCGTTCATCATGGCATCATAAAAGTTGTTTTTTCATGCACGGCAACTTCGGGGTTGTCCGCGGCAACGACATCAAAAAATATCTGGTGCGCGCCCGTGGGCGCGGAATCGGCGGGCACACGCACCTTGACCGTGATTTCCCGGTTTTCCGCCGCGTTGGCGTCGACCATGTTTTCCGTCGCAAGCTCCAACCCTTCCATCCCGGAAACGCTGATCGCGAAACGGCGCGGCGTCTCCGATATGTTCATCACTTTCAGGATGTAGAGGTTCTCGATTTTATTGCCTTCCACCGGACGCGACAAAATGCTGCGATCCCGCAGGACGTCCGCGCGCAGAGGAACGCGCGTCGCCAGCGACCATCCCGCCGCCGTGACGATCAGGGCAAGAATGCAGGCATAGACAATAATGCGCGGACGCACGATATGGCTCAAAACACTGGAACTGTCATATTTTCCCGCCAACGCGTTCTCCGACGTGTAACACACCAGCCCCCTGGGCAGCTTGAGTTTATCCATGACCGCGTCGCAGGCGTCGATGCAGGCGCCGCAGCCAATGCACTCATATTGCAGACCCTTGCGGATATCAATGCCGGTCGGACACGCCTGCACACAGATGCTGCAATCCACACAATCGCCCAGGCCGCTATTGTCGGCATTCTTGCGGCGCACACCGCGCGGTTCGCCGCGCTCGGCGTCATAGGTCATGATCAGCGTATCCGGATCGAACATCGCCGACTGGAAACGCGCATAAGGACACATGTATTTGCACACCTGTTCGCGCATGAAGCCGGCCATCAGATACGTAAAGCCGCCGTAAAACAGTATCCAGAAGACTTCCCAGCCGCCAAAGCCAAAGGTCGCGGCTTCCGTAAGCAGTTCCCGCATGGGCGTGAAATAACCCACCAGCGTAAAACCTGTCCACAGGGACAAAAGCCACCACAGCGCATGTTTCGTCAACTTCAGGCGGAATTTGCGCCCATCCAGAGGCGTCTGATCCAGTTTGGCGCGCGCCGAATGATCGCCTTCGACCCTTTTTTCAATCCAGACAAAGATTTCGGTATACACCGTCTGCGGACAGGCATAGCCGCAGAACAGTCGCCCGCCAATTGCCGTAAACAGAAAGAGACCATAGGCGGAAATAATCAACAATACCGCCAGATAAAAGATGTCCTGCGGCCAAAAAATCAGGCCAAATAAATAAAACTTGCGCTCCACCAGATGAAACAGCACGGCCTGACGCCCATTCCACTCCACCCAGGGCAGGCCATAAAACAGAATTTGCGTCCCCCAGACCAGCACCCAGCGCCAGGTCGTCCACCACCCCTTGACGGATCGAATGTAAATGGTTTTGTGCTTTTCATACAAAGATCCCAAAGCCACTGTCCTGACATTGGCATCGGCGTTGTTGGACAAACCATTGGCTTGCTCGGTAGAGGCGTCACTACTCATATTGTGCTCTCTCTCGCTCCTTGACTCGACCGGGAAGCGGGGCATTCTTCAGGCAAACACAACCGCATCCTGTGTTACCGGAATAAGCATATGCTGCGCAAAACAACCCGCAAGAAAACGGAGCGGTTTCCCGCTCCGTTTCAGGCGCTCGCTTATTTGTTGCTCAGGCTGTAAACGTAGGCCGCCAGCAGCTTGGTCCTGTCGTCGCCAAGGAAAGCGCCCCAGGCTGGCATACGGTTGTTGGTGGTATTGCCGCCTTCCAGATTGCGTCCATCGGTGATGGTCTTGATCACGGTCGCCTCACTGCTGCCGTACAACCAGATATTGTCGGTCAGATTGGGGCCGCCCATATCTGGGTTGCCGCGGGCGTCCGAGCCGTGGCAAGTGTTGCAATCGGAGGCTATCCACGCATCCCGGCCACTGTTGGCGCGCCCCGGATCAACATTCGGCTGGTTCGACAGGGAACGCACATAATGCGCCAGATTCCTCACGGTTTCCGCCCCCAGGAAGTCGTGCGGGGTCATTACGCCCTGCCAGCCTTCCTTGATGGTCGCCTCGATGCGCTCCGGCGTGCCGCCGTGCAGCCAGTCGTTGTCCGTCAGGTTGGGGAAGCCGCCCTCTTTGCCGCCGCCATCCGAACCGTGACACTGGATGCAGTACGTGCGAAAAAGCCGCTGCCCCATTTCCATCGCTTTTGCGTCTTTTGCAATGGCCGGAATGCTCATCTTCCGGAACTGCTCGTACAACGGGTCATACGCCTTTGCCGCCGTGGCCTGCTCCGCCTCATACTGACCGACGGAAGTCCACTTGCCCAAGCCGGGGAAACTCCCCAAACCGGGGAAATACGCCAGATAAGCAAGGGCAAACACCACGGTGATGTAGAACAGCCAACTCCACCATTTCGGCAGCGGATTGTTGAACTCTTCCAGATCTTCATCCCAGGCGTGTCCGGTGGTCTTGCCGATGGCAAAGGCCGCGGAACCATGGTTCCAGAGGAACAACGCGCAACCGATGATGCCGATTAGCGCTACGCTGGCCACGTAGTAACTCCAGAAATTGCTTGTGAAATCGCTCATATCATTTTCCTTTGATCTGCGGCGACGGTCTGAACCGCCGCCGAATCATCATCATCCGCGAATGGCAGATTGGCGGCCTCTTCATACGTTTGCCTGCTTTTCTTGCCATAAGCCCACATCACAATCCAGGCGAACAGGGCGATGCCCAGCGCCGGCGTCAGGTAGTCGCGAATGTCGTTGATATCCATTTTGCAGGCCGTCCTACTTGAAGGTGGTCAGCGCCGTGCCCAACCCTTGCAGGTAGGCAATCAGCACATCCTCTTCCGTCAAGTCGCCCAGCGCCTTGTGCGCGCCGGCGATGTCGTCCTGTTCGTAAGGAACGCCCAACAGGGACAACGCCTGCATCTTGGCTTCGATATTCTTGCCGACGCCGTTTTTCGCCTTGACATCCTGCAGCCAGGTGTAAGCCGGCATGTTGGAATCGATCTCGGCGGCGCGCGGATTGCGCAAGTGAATACGATGCCATTCGTCGGAATAACGATTGCCAACGCGATGCAGATCAGGACCCGTTCGCTTGGAACTCCACTGGAACGGGCGATCATAGACAAACTCGCCCGCTACCGAGTAATGCCCGTAGCGTTCGGTTTCCGCGCGGAAAGGACGAATCATCTGCGAGTGGCAGTTGTAACAGCCTTCGCGGATATAGACTTCACGTCCGGCCAGTTGCACGGCGTTATAAGGCTTGACGCCATTAGCCGACACAGTGGTGGATTCCTGGAAAAACAGCGGCAGGATTTCCACCAGGCCGCCCCAGATCACCGCCAGCACTATCACGACGATCAACAGACCGACGTTCTTTTCGATTTTTTCCTGACTCATTATCAGTGACCTCCGTGATTAAGCGTGTTTAGCCGCCGGAGCCGCCAACACAGGCGCATCCTCTGCCGATCCTGCGGCAATCGTACGGAACATGTTGTAGGCCATGATGATCATGCCCAGCAGGAACAGCGTCCCGCCCAACAGGCGAACCGTCCAGAACGGATAGGATATCTTGACCGCCTCCGCGAAGCCGTATTGCAGCGTCCCGTCGTTATTGAGCGCGCGCCACATCAGCCCTTGCATCACGCCGGCAATCCACATGGAAGCAACATACAGCACGATGCCGATGGTGGATACCCAGAAGTGCACCGTAATCAGTTTGACGCTGTACATCTGCTGACGGCCAAAAAGACGCGGCAACAGGTAGTAGAGAGCGCCGATGGAAACCATGGCCACCCAGCCCAGCGCGCCGGAATGTACATGCCCCACCGTCCAGTCGGTGTAGTGGGAAAGCGCATTCACCGACTTCACGGACATCATTGGACCCTCGAAGGTCGACATGCCGTAGAAGGACAACGAGGTAATCAGGAACTTCAGGATGGGATCGTCCCGCAGCTTGTGCCAGGCGCCCGACAACGTCATGATGCCGTTGATCATGCCGCCCCAGGAAGGCGCCAGCAGAATCAGCGAGAACAACATGCCAAGCGATTGCGCCCAGTCAGGCAGCGCCGTGTAATGCAGGTGGTGCGGACCAGCCCACATGTACGTGAAGATCAGCGCCCAAAAGTGCACCACGGACAGCCGGTA